>CAMTOM010000021.1 GCA_947074125.1 uncultured Desulfovibrionaceae bacterium | reverse complement strand
ATGCCAGCTCTGCCCACATTGAGGACGGGGGGGTGCAGGCCAGGTAAAGGATTTTCCCTAAAGCAGGGAGAGTATCACTGCAAAGCAGAACTGAAGAAGATGCAGCCAGGAAATATTAAAGGCCATCTGTGAGGCAAAAAAAAAGACAAATATCCAAAAGAGTGTTGCGCCTGTGGAACTGAGATAGTGACTCGTATTTTGATAAAGTATCTGCCCAATCAAGCCACCACCGGAAATATCACCGATCTGCAAAGCCCAGGCGGCACTGAAGGCCAAAGCACAAACAGCCAGCAGCAGATAACCGCACCACCCCCACCAGGGAAGAGAAAATCGAAAGGTAAAGGAACTGCATCCCCAGGCAAGCAGGAATAAGGGACAGGTAAATGACACCACCCCTAAAAAGTCATTCAAAAAACCTGCAAGATGGGCTCCTAAAAGACCAGCTTTATTCTGCACTTTTTCCGCAGCACTGGTAACATGATTCAGGCTCGGATCAGAGGCATCAAAAGTAATGAGACTGAGCAGCAAGAGTACTGCAAAAAAGAGAAGAAATAATCCGGAGAGTTCATGAAAAAGTTTGCGACCGTCCGTAACCCTACCCTCCTGCGAAGGCAAATATACTTTTTACAGCAATATACATAGAAGAAAATCCAGAATTAACGCTGTGTTAAGCAAAAAAATATCATTTCCACACAATCAAATGGACAAAAGGCCCGTTGCCGGGCCTGAAAAATCCAAAAAACTATTCGCGCCCTAGATATTCCTTGGTTCGCTTATCCATTTTTATTTTGTAACCTTCATTGATAAAAATCGGACCCTGCACAACAATCCCCGTTTCAAGGGTAGCTGGTTTGGTGACATTGCTGACGGTATCGCCCTTTGCCCCAGGTTCCGTCGCAGTCACAACAAGAACGAGGGAAAGCGGAATATCAATATCAAGAGGGCTTCCGTTGTACATCAGTACCTTGCACTCCTGACCATCTTTTAAAAAACCGGCTTTATCACCAAGAGCATCCACTTCCAACTGGAGCTGCTCGTAGGTTGTCATATCCATAAAAACAAGCTCATCATCCTGACGATACAGAAATTGCATTTCGCGGGTTTCCATATCAGGACGTCCCACTTTTTCACCTGAACGGAATGTCATATCCTGCATGCGACCAGTGAGAAGATTCCGTAGCTTGGTGCGCACCATCGCACCACCCTTTCCGGGTTTAAAATGCTGAAATTCAACAATTTCGTAAGGTGTACTTTCTACCTCAATCTTGAGACCTCTTTTAAAATCCGTCGTCGAATACATGGGGGAATGAGCCTCCTGAAATCACTTTTTGATCAATACTGCCTATGCGGCAAAATAACACATACCACTGTTTCTTTTCAGCAAACGCTGTTTTTCCCAAACACATTATACTCATAGCAACAACGTATGAATGAGCTAAAAAAGTTCAGTATTTCCTTTAAAAAACAGCGGCATCATTACACATTACTGCTGCTTCTTTTTACAGGATTTCCTCTTCGCACCCGACTGGATGGGCAAAGAAGGATTTGCCTTTTTGTTCGAGGAACGCTAGCGTAGCAGTCGAAAGAACGTAATATATTCCATTATCGGGGAAGTATTGTCAATATTCCCCACTCTCCAAAGGTATGTATCTATGCGCCCTACACTTATTCTGGAAACAACAGCCTATACCCCAGAACAGATTATTCATTTGCAACAGGCACAACTGGCACTCGCAGGCCGCTCCAATGTGGGGAAGTCCTCGCTGGTGAACGCTCTGGCCGAACGAAAAGCTCTGGCAAAAGTCAGCGCAACGCCTGGGAAAACACGTTCCATCAATTTTTATCGTGTGGAACCGGATAATTTTTATATTGTTGATCTGCCAGGATACGGATACGCGCGCTGTAGCCAGAAAGAACGCAATGCCTGGGGGAAAATGCTGGAACAATATCTTGTGGAGTGCGCACAGTTGCGCGCGCTGGTTCTTCTTCTTGACTGTCGCCTTCCTGCACAAAAATCAGATGTGGCTCTTGCCCATTTTGCACAGACACATCAGATTCCTCTGCTGCCTGTTTTGACAAAGGCAGACAAATGCACTCAAAAAGAGCATGCTCAGCGTCAGCAAGAATGGAAAATCCTTCTTTCAGGCGTGGTGCCCCTTATTACATCGGCAAAAAGCCGTAATGGTGTTGCCGCCCTCTGGGAGGCACTTCGTAAGGCAGCTGCGAACTGAAGACCTTACACTATTTTTCCACCACACCTTCTGGCTCCATATGAATGACAAACCTGTCCACATGGGGAAGCTCTCTGTAAAGCGTTTTCTCCAGCGCACAAATATATCCATGTGCTTCTTCCACACTACTTCCTGTAAGCATGATGCAGTGAAAAGAAACACAGCACGTTGCCGCATTGTCCATATCCCAGGAATAGCTTTCGATATGATGACAGGAACAGATGCCGTCAAGAGATGAGACGGCTACTTTTACAGTTTCCTCAATATGTCTGGCATCTTCTTCCGATAGAGATATACGCTGGGGCCAATCAGTCTGGCTATGGTGTGGTTCAATGTGTGTAACACATTCTATCCCTGGAAACGCTGCTGCGATCTCTGCCTCAAGAGCAGAAACTTTTTCATAAGCAAGATCCAAAGGCAAACTTCCGTTCAGCTCAACATGGAACTCCGCAAACAAGCGCTCTTCTCGCTGCTGAATGTGTAATGAATGTACGGCAAGTGCATGACGTGATGCGATATTGCAAATGAAAAGAAAAGGATTCGCTTTCCCGTACTGTAAATCTGCTCTTGGCTCCACATGCACAGTTACGTCTGATTCTGGCTTGATAGCGGCAATACAGCGCTCTGCCTCATGAGCCAGTTGATGCCCTCCTTCGACGCCCAGCGAAGGGGACACACCAATAGTCAAATCCACAAACTGGCGAAAACCACTGCTGCGCATGCGTATGCTGGTGACATCCAAAATTCCTGGGATTCCCTTTACCGCAGCAACAACTTCTTCACGATTTTCCTGACCTCCGCCATCTAAAAGGCTGTCTATAGCCTTGCGTCCCATATCGTAACTGGCTTTCAGTATAATGCAGGATACCAGCAGAGCCGCAATGGCGTCAGCATTATGCAGAAAGAGTTTTGTTTCGTTATCAATAGGGAGGTGATCTGCAAGCAAAATTGCCGATACTCCAAACAGTACCACCGCAGAAGACCAGATATCGGTTGTAAAATGAAGAGCATCAGCCTCCAGAGCCTGACTGTTATGTTTACGTGCCACGCGCCTGAGCATACGGGATCTGTTGATATCAACCACAATGGAAATAAGCATAACCCCGACAGCCCAAAAAGAAGGAAGTACTTCTGTACCATCCCCCGTCAGGCGTTCAATGGCTTCATAGATAATCCAGAAACTGGTAATTACCAGCAACAATGTTTCAAAAAGAGCCGAAAGATTTTCTACCTTCCCATGCCCATAAGGATGATTGGCATCTGCGGGACGTGAAGCAACACGGACGGCAACAAAAGTCATAAACGCTGCCAGAAAATCAAGCCCGCTATGCAAAGCTTCAGACAGTATTCCCAAACTGTTGGTATACAGTCCTACCCCAAGCTTCAAAGATGTCAGTAATAATGCTGCCCACAGCGAAGAGAGTGCTGCGGTATTTTTTTCCTGGTGTGCATGAGTATCCATAGATTTTCTCTCCAACATAAAAAGACCCCGGTTCCCCGGGGTCTTTGGGAATCATCAGACTATAGCCACTTAAACCAGTCTTTCCAGCTCCCATGCGTTTCTCTACGTACTTCTTCTGATTGTTTTTGCCTGTGTGCCTGATAGGCTTTTTTGCTCTTTTCTTCTGCATGAGAAGAAATTTCAGGTACATCAGTATAATGCTCCTGAACATATTCATAGCGCTTCCAGGCAGGCCCATAATCTTTCATGCTCATAAACATGTCTGCAATATACAACTCATGTTCGGCCATTAACTTACGGCATCGCGCCATTCCTTCTTTAGCACCCTCTGCATAAATAGAGTCGGGATATGATGTCGTAAGACGTTTAAATGCCGCATGAGCTTCAGAAAGCTGTGTCGTTGCCCTGTCAATGGAACGGAAGCTTTTCAGATTGGACATCCCCATCTGATAGAGGCAGTAAGGTACCGCTTCATGACGTGGATGCAGGGCTTCAAAGTCTTTGTATGCTTCTGCGGCAGCAACATATTCCCCATCAAGAAAATAGGCGTCTGCAAGCGAAAGCTCTGCATCAATGGTATACGGACTGAAAGGATACGCATCGCGTAACTTCTCATACAGCTTGATTGCTTTCAGATAGCTTTTATCTGCCATGGCTTCATTGGCAGATTCAAAGATTTCCTGAGCGGTATCTTGTGGAGGAGGAAGATAAAAGTAATCAATGACCCCACAAGCGCTTAAAAAAAGAGTACACAAGGCCACTGAAAAAATCCTGGCCATTTTTTTATACATTCTTTTGCTCCAGATATAAAAAGGCTGCCTGCGCTGCTGTAGCACCATCCCCCACCGCAGTGACAACCTGTCTGCATTGCTTTGAACGAACATCGCCCGCAGCAAAAATACCAGGCACAGAGGTACGCATTTCTGTGTCTGTTATCACAAAACCCTGTTCATCCAACTGGACATTTTTCGGAAGAAATGCCGTATTGGGAGTATTGCCAACAAAAACAAATACTCCTTTTACAGGAAGTAAACGGGATTCACCAGTTTTTACGGAAGAGATAGTCAGTCCCTCAACTTCTGCATCGCCATGTAGCATCACAGGCACACTGCTGCGAAGAATACTGACTCGATCTGTCATTGATTCAAGACGATCCAGATATATCTTCGCACCACGAAAGGCATCACGCCTGTGGATGAGATGTACTTTGGCAGCAATCTTTGAAAGATATAATGTCTCTTCCAAGGCAGTATTGCCTCCGCCAATCACAGCAACTTCTTGTCCACGGAAAAAATTACCATCACAAATGGCACAGTATGAAACACCATGTCCGGTCAATTCTTTTTCCCTGGGCAAACCAAGCTCGCGATGGTGCGCGCCAGAACAGAGGATTACCGTTTTGGCAATAACCTCTTTTCCTTCCACAGAAAGAACATATACATCATCTTTCTGCACTATGGAAGAAATCTTTCCTGTCGCACGTTCGAGCGACAAATCGTCCAGGTGTGCCGCCAGGGTATCAGCAAGTTCCCAGCCTTTTATTCCCTTGGGGAATCCCGGATAATTCTCTATAGACTCCGTCTGAAGAACCTGCCCCCCCATAGTCAATTGCTCAAACAGGGCAACACGACATCCGGAACGCACAAGGTAAAGAGCCGCTGTTATACCAGCAGGCCCCCCCCCAATAATGACGGAATCAAAAACACTCATGCCAGAGCCTTTTTAACAATCAGATCCTGAAGAGCAGGCTTGGCCACAGCGCCTGTCATTTGTTCAAGCACTTCGCCTCCCTTGAAAAGAATCAGGGTAGGAATAGCACGGATACCATATTTTGTTGGAGTTAAAGGATTTTCATCCACATTCATTTTAACAATACGGACTTTCCCTTCATATTCACCAGCAAGCTCATCAATCACAGGACCAATGGCACGACAGGGACCGCACCAGGGAGCCGAGAAATCCAAAAGTACAGGAATATCAGAATTTAAAACGACGCTTTCAAAGGTCGCATCAGTAACTTGTTCCGCCATAATACACTCCTTGCTTGTGGCAAAAGATGAAAAGAAATGCACGGTTAAAAGCGTGCTACAACACTGAGAAATAGTAGTAAGCCGAACCTTTCATGTCAAGGATGTTTCCCGTCAGTAAGGGAACATCATAATCTCCATCAGGGACTCGAATCGGGGACAAAAGCCCCCCTCCCTGCAAGAAAATTCACCACCTAAAAAATATTTTCCTCATGAGACACAAAAAAATTACGGACGGATAACAGTATCAGCAAGCGCAAAACTGGTCACAATGTCCAGCATATTTGTAGTTTGTCCAACTTCTTTCTGTTCCATCAAACCATAAAAATCCAGACAGGTGCCACAAACGAAGATTTCCACACCATTCGTTTCCAGCATGTGCAGACTTTCCAGAGCTTTTCCCTGCATTGCTGCCAGGCGTACGCCGCCATTAACCAGAATAATGCGCCAGAGCTTATCTCCCAGTTCCGGTAATGTCGCGAGAAAATTTGCCATTAACTTTGTCCCAAGTGCGTCATCACCACGCCCCAGCGTTTCTGTGCTGATAAAGACAAGCGTTTTCCCCTGTCGTGTTACACTTTGTTCAACAACAATACTCTCTTGTGGTGCCATCGCACCATCACGCATGACATTGAGACGCCAAAGAATATCAGTCTCCTCTACAGCAGCAACCGTATATCCCCTTCCCTCACAAAAACGACTGACATTTTCTACAGCCGCAACATTATCCAACAATACACAGATATGCTCTGGTTTTTCTGCATCCAGCAGGGCACGGCAACGGATTACCGGCTCCGGACATGGTATGCCACGACAATCAAGTTCGGCGATCATGATATGTTCCAGATATACGTTGATGGGTTAACAAAAAAAGGTGCCCTCATTATCGAGAAAGCCCTCTCTTACTTTACTTCACACACTTGCGGCAATACCAGCGCTGCTGCCGACTGAGAAGCATCTGTGGCAAGCAGCCCCTGCTCCAAAAGATAACGCTTACCTTCAGCAGCAAAAACAGCATGTGTCACACTCTGCTCAATACCAGGACAAAACTCTTTAGCGAGATGCAAGCTTACCGCATCTTCAAGATTGCCTCTAAAAAAAGGCCATGCGCGACAAATATCCGGTTTCCCCTCATGAACAGAACACCCCTTCCCCTGCATAAAGAAAATACAGTACCCGTCTTCACCAGTACGTATTTTATATTTGCCATTATGCATTACAGCATAGCGCTCTATGAAGATATCCTGCTCAAGCCCAAGAAAAACAGAAATGCGTTCCAAATCTTTGGGAGCGAGTACAATTCCCCCTTCCCCCTGGCAACAGTGCCCACACATGCGACAATCAAAAACAGCACACATCACACATTCCCCAGCAAACGTGCATGTTCTATTTTGATGCACAAATCTTCAATAACCCCGATACCGGCATCAAATAAAAGCCTGCCTGCCTCAGGCGAACGAATCCCCAACTGCATCCAGAACATTTTTGGCTTCCAGGAGAGTTCAATCACCTCGCGTGCATGTGCCGGACAGTATTCTGGAGCTCTGAAAAGATCAATAATATCAACTGGCTCAGGAAGGTCTTTTACTGAAGGCCATGCCTCACGTCCCCAGACACGTTTACGCACAGGATGCACTGGAAATACGTCATATCCCTGGGCTATCAAATAACGCCCGACAGTGTCTACTGGCTGCCCTTCCTTGTCTTTTGCACCGATAATGGCGATCTTTCTGCTCTCTTGCAAGAGTTGTCGAAGAATATGATCTGGCAACATGAATGTTCTCCTTGTAAAAAGTTTAAGTATACACTCCCACCCAAAAGGGCAAGATAGAAAAAACTGTAAAATACCATTCTTCATAATTTAACAAAAATTATGCCCCCGTACTGATGAATACGTTAGATACACGCCAAAATGATTTTTGTTCATTGCGCATAGCCCTCTTTTGCCCATCTTGCCTTGAATGACACTCTGTTATAAAAAGAGTGATTCAAGCGAACGTCAGTTGTTACACATGCACGCTGTCTCAGATTTTTTGAGAAGCACTCTTGAGGTGTTCGCTTTTTTTATCAACAAAAAACAAAGATCAATGACTTAAGGAAGTTTGAATGAAGCTACACACAATAAGCATAGGTATCGCAAGTATGATGATGGTGTTCATGACGGGCTGCATACAGCAACAAGAAACGACAGGAACTAAAATACAGGTAAATGGTAATCTTGTTTACAGAGAGCGCATGGCATTGCCCCCCAATGCCATAGGAGAAGTTACCCTGTTTTGTATGGAATCTGGGGAGCGTAAAGCTATTTCTTCCGTTTCTGTTGCTGCCGAGGGGCGCTCCATTCCTCTCCCCTTTATGCTGGAAGGTACTATCAAACCAAGTCAAAAAGCAGCAGACTGCTCTCTTGAAGGACGCCTCCTTGAAGGATCAGACGTTATTTTTGCCACATCTGAACCCCTTTTACTGCCCAAAGAAACAAAAGATATTGAACTGCTTTTACACCGCGTTCTGCCCAAAGCAGAGCAGGAAAGCAGCACATCAGCCGCCCCCACTCCCTCTCCTGTTGTGAGCGGTGTTGATATGGCAGCATTGCTCGGGAGTCGCTGGAAAGTCCGTACCCTTTATGGAAACAAGGCAGAAACATTTCCAGATCAGGAAGAACCCCATCTTGTCTTTCTCAGTACAGAAGGCAGTTGGCGCTTTGCCGGATCTGACGGGTGCAATCGTATTATGGGGATTGTTCCTGAAAACGTAGGAAAATCTCTTTTTGGGCACCTTGGCACCACAATGATGATGTGCCCCAAAGGTGATGCTCAGGCAAAAAACATTGCCAAAGCCCTGTCAGAAACAACAAGCTGGACACTGAACGATAATATACTGCGCCTTCTGGTAGGCAATGAGGTCGTCATGGAACTTGAAAGTGTTGCCTTATAAACAGCACTTCCACATTCTTTCATAACTTTCTGCATCCACAAAAGTCTTTTGGCAAGGATGAGAGGGGCAGAAAATGCTTTGCAACAAGCAATAACACCATAACTGTTACTGTACACTATGTACAGAACATATAGGGACAAGCTTAACACTGCAAAACGTTTTCTGCCCCTCAAAACTATCCTTTCCCCAGCATAGCACACCTAACCCACCGGAGGGACAATGCACATCGGAGCATACACTTTTGACGAGTTCAAACAACTTGCTGAAAACTTTCATGGTTATGCCGCCCCCGGACTTCTTATTGGTGGCTACATGGTAGAACTTGCCAAACAAGGACTGCCACAAGACACACTCTTTGAAGCTGTTGTTGAAAGCCGTAAATGTCTGCCCGATGCGGTTCAGTTGCTCACATTATGCAGTGTTGGCAATAACTGGATGAAGATTCACAATCTAGGGCGCTACGCCCTTTCTCTTTTTGATAAATACACCGGAGAAGGTGTTCGCGTGCATCTTGATCTGGACAAAATGTCTGCCTATCCAGAAATCACGTCATGGTTTCTGAAAAAGAAAGCCAAGCAAGATCAGGATACGGAACGCCTTCTTCAGGAAATCGAATCAGCTGGAGACTCAATCTGCGCTATCAAACCCATCACAATAAAACGCCGTTTTCTTGGGCATAGCCATATGAAGTCTATTGGCGTTTGCCCTGCCTGTGGTGAGGCCTATCCTCAAGAAGATGGAAGTTTGTGCCGTGGCTGTCAGGGAGAAGCTCCTTATGTGACAAGCCAGCGCATTCTCAAGGGTGAAGTCCCTCGCGGGATAAAAGTGATTCCGGTTGAAGAGGCTGTGGGCAAACAGGCAGCCCATGACATGACACGCATAGAGCCTGGCGTCTTTAAAGGGCCAGAATTTACTCAAGGGCAGCGCATTTCAGTGGGAGATGTCTGCCGCTTGCAGCAAATGGGACGTTTTCAGGTTGCTGTTCAGGATGATACTCAAACACTTGCGGCTTCTAAAGACAGCATTCATGAAAATGACGCAGCAGCAACCTTTGCCAAACGCATGGCGGGTGAAGGCATCGAATATTCTTTGCCGCCACATGAAGGTAAAGTCGATTTTCGTGCGAGCAGAGATGGCTTGCTTTGTGTCGATTACGCACGCATGCAAGCATTCAATATGCTGCCTGATGTTATGGTTGCCTCACGCCAGGATGCTACACTCGTCACTCAGGGAAATAAGCTGGCAGGCACTCGCGCCATTCCCCTTTTTCTCAATGAAGACACATTTGCCGCAGCTCTTGATATTTTACAGACGGAACCTCTTTTCAAGGTTCTGCCTCTGCGTAAACCCCGTGCGGGCATCATGGTTACGGGCACAGAAATATTTAAAGGGAGAGTTGAAGATAAATTTATCCCTGTTATTAGCGAAAAAATAGCGGCTTTTGGAGGCGATGGTGTCAGGGCACATATTGCTACTGATGAAGAAACGGCGCTCAAAGAAGCCATAGAAGATATTTGTGCAAGTGATGCTGATATTCTGATCACAACGGGAGGCATGTCTGTTGATCCGGATGACATTACCCGCCAGGTACTTCATGATGCCGGCTTGCAAAATGCTGTATATGGCATGCCTGCCCTTCCTGGCACAATGAGCCTTGTTGGTGAGATAAAAACACCGAAGAAGACCATTCAGGTTATTGGAGTTCCCGCCTGTGCCCTCTACTATAAAACAACCCTCTTTGATCTGATCCTGCCACGTCTTTTGGCAGGACGCCGCATCACACGCCCAGAGATTGCCCGTTTGGGGGAAGGTGGTTTTTGTCTTGCCTGTAAGATCTGTACCTATCCCAAATGCTCTTTCGGCAAATAAAAACAGACTGAGCGGAAAAAACTAAAGATAAAATACAATTTCTCTGAAAAAATCTTTTTACCGCCACTGTAACATCAATAAAATATAGAAATACACCACAAAAAAGACGTGACTTAATCAATAAGTCACGACTTTTTTGTGAGCCTATTGGCTAAAACTTTCTGGCGGAGAGGACGAGATTCAAACTCTTGTTACGCTATTAACGTACACACGATTTCCAATCGTGCTCCTTCGACCAACTCGGACACCTCTCCGTTGCGAAAAGTCTTCTATCGTATAAGAAGCATCATGGCAAGTAAAAAAGCGGCATATATCTTTCTTCGCTGTGCTCGCAAAATATCCTTTTGAGGAAAAAATATTTCCCAACAATCACAACAACATCGCAAGAACCACAAAACACAAACAACAATAAAAAAACTCTCCATATGGAGAGCCTTTTTATCATATCTGGTCGGGATGGCGCGATTCGAACGCGCGGCCTCAGCGTCCCGAACTCTGCGCTCTCGCCAAGCTGAGCCACCTCCCGAATACGGGAAGCACCATACAGTCTCTAGGCTACCTTGCCACGATTTTTTTCTTCTTCTTAACAATCATAATCTTCCATCAATTTAACCT
>CAMTOM010000020.1 GCA_947074125.1 uncultured Desulfovibrionaceae bacterium | reverse complement strand
AAAAGAAAATACAAAATATCTGTCCTTTTATAAAGCAGGGTGATACAAGCTAAACACAATAGCAAGAAAAAAATAGTAGAAAATATGAAAATAGGAATTTTTGAAAACACAAAAAATAAACTGCCCCGCCCAAACACCACATTCTCATGATGTTCAGGCGGGGCAGACGCAAGCTGCGTGTACTAAATGAGATTATTTAGGATGGGCATTGGGAAAGAAAAGCGGTTCTCCATAGGTGTCCACACCAAAGGTCTTGATAATGCCCTGCGCTTCCTCGCTGACAAGCCAATCTGCCAGTTTCAATGCAGCATCCGCATTCACCTGAGGGAATTTTTCAGGATTAACACGAATAATGGCAATATAGTTCAGCATAAGAGGGTCTTTTTCTACCATGACATCCAGTTTGGAATCTTTCTTGAGGGTCAGCCATGTTGCTCTGTCCATCAGCACATAGGCGTTTTCACTATCAGCAAAGAGCGTTGTTGCCTTGTTACCTTTGGCGCCATCAGGAAACACCACATACCAGTCTCCTTTTGGTTCCAGCTCTGTCTTGGCCCATATCTCCATTTCTTTCACATGGGTACCGGAGTTATCGCCGCGAGTCACCATCTTGGACTCCTTTGTTGCCAGGACCTTAAAGGCCTCGACAACATCTTTCATCCCTCTGATACCCGCAGGATCATTCTTTGGCCCCAGAATAACAAAGTCATTGAACATGACATCACGCCGGTCAATCCCAAAACCATCGGCCACAAATCTATCTTCCAGTTTTCGTGCGTGGACGACGACCAGATCAAAATTGCCCGTTTTGGCCTTTTCCAGAGTCGCGCCCGTGCCTGCCTTGGCATAGGTTACTTTCAGCCCTGTCTTGGAAGTAAATGTTTCTGCGAGCAGGGGAATAATGCCCGCATCAACGGGGCCAATAGTGCTGGAAATGCGGATTGTTTCTGCATCAGCCGGTGCTGCCTGAACATAAAGAGGGGTAAGTGCAAGAACAAAAGAGCACAGCGATACAAGAAAATTTTTAGACATTTCTTACTCCTGACAATGTGATATCTGAGCATGCATCTATCTGAAAGCCTGCTCACAGTATTACGCCTTGTTACGGCAAAAAAAGGATGCCGTCACTATAGGCAATACACCTGCTACGTCAAGAAAAACGCCCATTGAGCCACTCGTGAATGAGGAGTCTGCAAACTTGACTTGACCAAGTGAACTGGTCACAGTCATAAATTCTGCCTCGCGACCTGCCATAGCAAGCTTTGGCTCTCACGAAACAGCACTTTCATCATGTTTGCACTCGTAAAACATAGAGGAGAACAAAGCGATGCTTTTGGATATCCAAAGCCTGCACCAACTGGGCAAAAATGTCTTTCTCTCTCTGGGCGCTTCAGAATATGTGAGCACATGCGTCACAGATGCGCTGGTACTGGCAGAATTGGACGGCATACCTTCACATGGTTTTTCACGTATTCCTTTTTATGCTGATCAGGCTCTCAGTGGCAAAGTGGCTGTCAAAGCTCAAGCACGTGTCAGCACCCCCGCACCCACAGTCGTGCGCGTCGATGCCGCACACAATTACGCTTTTCCCGCCATTACCATGGGACTTGAACACGCCATCCCATTATGCCGAAAATATGGTACAACCCTGCTTGGCGTAACCCACTCTCACCACTGCGGTGTTGCCGGACACTTTGTAGAACGCATCGCCAGGGAAGGTTTCATCGCTTTGAGCTTTGCCAACACGCCAGCAGCCATTGCCCCCTGGAATGGACATAAGGCTTCCTTTGGCACCAATCCTCTGGCTTTCGCCTGTCCACGCCAGCCCCATCCTCTTGTTATTGATATGTCACTCAGCACTATTGCCCGTGGGAAAATTATGCTCGCCAAACAAAAAGGAGAAAGCATTCCCGAAGGCTGGGCGCTCGATGTTGAAGGAAAAGCAACCACAGATCCCGCCCGTGCCCTCCAGGGCACCATGCTGCCTGTTGGCGGTGCCAAAGGCGCAACATTAGCCCTTATGGTAGAAATTCTTTCCGCCACACTCAATGGTGCCAATTGCGCTTTTGAAGCATCATCCCTCTTTGATGCTGAAGGAGCAGCCCCCAATATTGCTCAAAGCTTCATATTGCTGGATCCAGCACACCTCAATCCCAATTTCCCTGAGCATCTTGAAAAACTGTGCGCGCATATTTTGGGGCAGAAAGGCACTCGCCTGCCTGGCGAACGCCGTATCCAGCTCAGAGAAAAAAACAGGGCGCGCGGTATCGAAATAGCCGATACCCTGTACGCTGAACTCCTCCAAAGAGCACACAAATAACACCGTATAAAAAAATCCCCACACAGGATGCCGTCAAACGCGTACGGCATCCATTTCAGGGGAAGCAACACAATACAGCCCGATTCCAATCATGTCTCTCCCGCACCGCAAAAAATGCTCTTAACAATGCTTCTTTTAGACGCACACCTTCCTCTTCCTTCTTATATAACAAACAGTTAGCCATAATATCTACGCTCTCTACAATAAGGCTTTCTGTAAGAGCATATCTTCAAAAGTCAGTTGACATAACACAGAATATTATGCCAATTGAACATTGAAAAAGATCAAAGCATCTCAAATACATCTCTTACATTACTTAATTCTTACTTTCTTTTATATAATCAAAATACACTGCAACACGATCCCCTTCAGGATACGCAGGCTTTTCTCAGAGAATTCATATGCCTCTTCATTCCTCATCCATATCATCACTTGTCATGGAAATGGGTCAAAAACTTATGGCTCAAATATCTGTGAATACCAAGCGTAAGGATTTTTTTGCACTGCTGGCAAATTTGCTGCGACCGTATATCCTTTTCGATCGTTTATGTATCAATCTCTACAATCATGAAGGAGGTATGCTTACCTATTTTACGGCTGTGGAGGGAGCCGTGGTCAGCACTCTTTCTCCTGTGCGCCCTGCCGAAGAGGCAAGTACTGTCGCAGGGCGGGTTATTGCGACACGCAATCCTGTTATTATCACCGATCTCACAGAATATTTTGCCAACTCAACCCCTCATCCCATCGCCGAAGCAGGTCTGTCTGCAACTATGGCATTTCCTCTCATCCTTGATAATGAGATTATCGCCACACTGCATTGCTCTTTTGCCAGGGCACCTGAACGACAATACGAAATCACATCGCTGCTCACATCGCTTTCCCCAACTGTTGCCACCTGTATTGGAGCCATTCTCAGCCTTGAGCAGTACCGCAATAACAGTCCTTTTCCTTTTCTGCCGCTGGCACAGCATTATGGAGACACCATCATTTGCCACAGCCCACGCATGAAAGAAGTTATGCGCACATTAAATGCCGTCGCGAAGTTTAATATTCCCATTCTCATCCACGGTGAAACAGGTACAGGCAAAAGTCTTATTGCCCATTATATACACAGAAACAGTACGCGCAAAGAAGAACGCTTTATCAAAGTCAACTGTCCTTCCATCCCGCACACACTTTTTGAAAGTGAGCTTTTCGGACACGCCAAAGGCTCTTTTACTGGCGCTGTAAATAAAAGAGTGGGACGCTTTGAACTTGCCCATGGAGGCACACTCTTTCTGGACGAAATAGGGGATCTTACCCCAGAGATGCAGAGCAAACTCCTTCAGGTTCTTGAAGATTCCAGCTTCGAGCGCGTGGGGGAAAGCGTCTCCCTCTCTGTCGATGTACGTATTATTGCCGCTACCAATATCCATCTGGGCAATGCGCTTGCGAATAAGTCCTTTCGCTCGGATCTGCTCTTTCGCCTTTCCCTGTGTACTATTGAGCTTCCCCCTCTGCGGGAACGCAGCGAAGACATCCTGCCTCTCGCCACCGCGCTATCAGCGCAAATAGCCCAAAATCTGGGGGTCTCCAACACCACATTTCGCGCATATTACATGACGCCACTCTTGCGCTATTCCTGGCCTGGCAATGTCAGAGAGTTACGCAACGTCGTCACCAAACTGCTCGTAGCGCATCATATGGGACACACTCTCAATACTGTTTTGGTTGAAAAAATACTCCAGGAAAGCAACCAAATGATATCGCCTTCCAAGGCCAGCATAGCATTTCCTGAGGCAGCAGTGCCTTCTCCAGAAACAAGAAAACCTCATGAAACGCTGGAAGACAGGGAAAGAAAGCATATTATCGAAACATTACAACGCACGCATGGCGTCATTGCAGGACCAAAGGGAGCAGCTTCCATACTGGGTATTCCCCGAACAACCCTGCAACACAAAATGCAAAAACTCGGCATCTCCAAAAAAGATTTTCAAAATCTATAATGCCAGGGCTACTGCACGCTTTGCCAAAGCCTTGCCTTGCCGCAAAAAGATCTCACCCTTCTCGAATATACGCTGCATCATAAAAACATACCTTCTCTCTCATTTCTTCTTCGCCCTATTCCTCTCCACAGTAGCCTTCTTATAATGCCCAAATTTAGGCATCATTGCCCTAATAAGGGCAATACTCGCTTTATAAAAGCATATCTACATTCTTGCACAAGCAAAATATTATATGTCTTTTCAAAATATTATCCCCCAGACATACCATGGAACGCTTCTTGCTCTCTATAAAGCAGACTGGCTAACGAAACATAACATAGGCAATCAAATACCTACAAATGTATCGTTTTCCTCTCTACTTGTCCTGACAGGGGCAAAAGAGTGTCACAGGCCGCCGGAATACGGCACCATAATCATGCATCAACCTATCAGGAGCTAACATGGCCATCGATTTTGTGGTTCACGAAGAAGTGGACGGCGTCGGCGTTGTGGTGGTGGAAGGACTCAAAGCTGGCAGCGATTGCACCGGCTGGATAATGCAAGAAAACAAAACCATCCAGTTTAAAGTACTCAGTGATATTCCTATTGGGCACAAAGTCGCTCTCAAGGATTTTGCCGTTGGAGATACTGTTATCAAGTACAATACAGACATTGGCAAGGTTGTGGCTCCTATTAAAAAAGGCGAACACTTGCATGTCCATAACGTTAAAACCAAAAGGTGGTAAGCATTATGAAAAAGGAATTCTTCGGCTACCGCCGCGAAAATGGTCGTGTGGGCATTCGCAATCACGTCATCATCCTTCCTCTTGATGACCTTTCCAATGCCGCCTGTGAAGCTGTCGCTAACAATGTCAAAGGAACCCTCGCCTTACCACATGCCTATGGTCGTCTCCAGTTCGGTGAAGATCTTGATTTGCACTTCCGCACTCTTATTGGCACTGGTTGCAATCCCAATGTGGCAGCCGTCATTGTCATCGGTATTGAGCCTGTATGGACACAGCGCATTGTGGACGGCATCGCCAAGACAGGCAAGCCTGTTGCTGGTTTTGCCATTGAAAAAAATGGTGATCTGAACACTATTTGCGACGCATCCCGCAAAGCGAAAGAATTCATGCACATCGCCACAGAACAGTTACGCGTCCCTTGCAGCGTGAATGAGCTTTGGGTTTCCTGCAAATGCGGTGAATCTGATACCACCTCCGGCATTGCTTCCAATCCTACAGTAGGTAACGCTTTTGATAAATTGTGGGAAGCAGGCGCGACAACCCTCTTTGGCGAAACCACTGAAATCACTGGCGGCGAACATCTTGTTCTGGCTCGTTGCGCCAACGCTGAAATAGGCAAGAAATTCCAATACTTTTTTGACCGCTATGCCAAGGTTGTTGATGACCATAAAACCGATGACCTCTGCGACTCCCAGCCCACAAAAGGCAATATCGAAGGTGGTCTGACCACTATTGAAGAAAAAGCTTTGGGTAACGTCCAGAAAATCGGACGTAAAGCCCCTGTAATCGGCTGCCTTGATAAAGCAGAAAGCCCCACTGGCCCTGGTTTGTGGTTCATGGATTCTTCATCAGCAGCGGCTGAAATGGTAACGCTCGCTGCCGCAGGTGGCTTTGTGGCTCACTTCTTCCCCACAGGACAGGGAAATATCATTGGCAATCCCATCCTTCCTGTCATCAAACTTTCGGCCAATCCGCGCACGGTACGCACGATGAAAGAACACATTGATGTTGATGTTTCTGGCATATTGCGCCGAGAATTGAACCTGGACGAAGCTGGCGATCTCCTCCTGGATATGCTCACCCGTACCTGTAACGGTCGTAACACTGCCGCTGAAGTTCTTGGACATCGCGAATTTGTCATGACCCGTCTGTACGAAAGCGCCTAGCAACCTCCCCTGCCTTTCCCCCCCCTCCAGTGGGGGAAAGGCAACCCTCCAGTATCCTGCAATATACGACGCTCTCTACTCTTTGTGAGTACAGACCTTACTGCATGCGATATCTTCAATGAACCAAGATATTTCATTACGCTATTCGCATCTTTTACAATAACCACATCTTGTGGCTATTTTTTTCACCTTTTACCAGAAAAAGCAGACGTATCATGAAAATATTGTGCTCAATATTACGCATATATGCCCATAACACGTACAAAAAAGACTAAATCTGGGCATAATGTGACCAAAATTGGACACTTCATACTACACGATACATAATATATTGAATTTACAGACAAAAAAATAATGAAATTATGGTCTGATCTTTGCTTTGTTAAAAGCAAATGTACATTGTCTGGAAGGTTTTTGAATTCATGCACAACATGAATTCACTTCACGCACTTTCAACTATTGTCATGTGGCAGTGCACCATACACACTGCACAATGCGAGGCATCTATGGTGACAACACGCAAAACTGATCTGCTTATCATTGGTATGGGGGCAGCCGCAGAACTGGCGGCCATCTATGCTTATGATGCGATGCCTGATCTTGATATCCTCATTGCTTCCAAAGCCTTAAAAGGTAAAGGCGGATGCAGTCGCATGGTTCAAGGGGGCTTCAATGTGGTTCTTGATCCTGCTGATTCCCATGAAAAGCATCTTATGGATACCTTGTTGGGCGGCAAGTTTATCAATGATCAAGATTTGGCTGAACAACTGGTACGCGAAGCAACGCCTACAGTAAAAGAGCTGGAAACCGTTTGCGGCTGCTTCTTTGACCGTCATCCTGACGGGCATATCCACCAAAAACCCTTCGCCGGACAGTCCTTCGACAGAACCGTGCACAAAGGAGACCTCACCGGTATTGAAATCATCAGCCGTACCACGGAACAAATATTCAAGCGCCGTATTCCCGTCCTTGAAGAAACACGTGCCGTGGAACTGCTTCTGGACGCTTCAGGGCAGACCGTCACCGGAGCGCTGCTTTTCAACATGCGCACGGGTGAGTTTATTGCAGTGGAAGCCGCAGCTACTCTTGTAGCCACTGGTGGTGGCCCCACACAGTATCGCTTCCACGCTCCTGGCCCAGAAAAATCGGCTGATGGCATTGCCATGCTGTACCGCGCAGGCACACGCATGCGCGATATGGAAATGATACAGTTCCATCCAACGGGACTCATTATTCCAGGCAGCGTTGTGGCTGGTGCATTGCTTGAAGAAGGTCTGCGCGGTGCTGGAGCCTATTTATACAATGGGGAAAATGAACGCTATATGCTGCGCCATGCACCAGAAGCCGCAGAGCGTGCCACACGCGACATTGTAAGCCGTTCTGCCTATCTGGAAATGCTGGCTGGGCGTGCCTGTTCTGAAGGCGGCGTTCATATCAATGCCGCACACCTTGGCGCTGAGTTTGTGCTCCAGAACTTCCCTGGCATGGCAGAACGATGTGCCCAGTTTGGCTATGATCTGGCACGAGGACCTGTTCCCGTTTCGCCATCAGCCCACTTCTTCATGGGCGGGGCGGCCATTGATGTGGATTGCAAAACCAATCTGAACAAACTCTTTGTCGCTGGTGAAGACGCAGGCGGCGTACATGGCGCCAATCGCCTTGGTGGTAACGGCATTTGCGAATCCTGCGTTTATGGTCGCCTTGCCGGAAAGTCCATAGCGCGATTCCTGGCAAAAGAATGTTCCATCAAGGAAACAGCTCCTGGCATGGTGGATAGCCTGATTCAAAAACTGCAAGAACCTTTCCGCAAGGATTCTGGGAATAATCCCCTGACTGTCCGCAAAGACCTTCAGGAAGTCAACTGGCTGCAAGTAGGCGTTGTCCGCAATAAGGAAGATATGGAAAAAGCATATGGCACTTTTGACACACTCAAAAAAGAGCATGCTTACTGCGCTGTCTCCGGCAACAATTGCTACAATATGGTCTATAATGTCTGGCTGGACACACAAAACCTGCTCGATGTCTCAGTCATAGCCACCGCATCCGCCATGCTGCGGGATGAAACACGTGGGGCACACACAAGACTTGATTTCCCTGAACAGCGCAATGACTACGGTCTCTTCAATACTTTCCTTATCAAAGGGGATAATGGAAAACCTGAAACAGAGAAAAAGCCTGTTGTTTTCAGCAGAAAGTCTCTGCAAGAATGTCTGACATGGAAAAAATAACGCTTACGATATACGCAAACTAACAAAAGGCATACTGGAGAGATAACATGAGAGAAATGAAATCTGAAGCTCGGTCACCTTTGCAATGGGGAGAACTTGATCCATATCGCCGTGGCAGAACGCACGTTGGTATGTGGGCATGGTTGTTACAACGTATCAGTGCTGTTGGTATTGTTATATTTTTAGTACTGCATTTATTTTACACGTATAAACCTTTTGTCCAGTTCATGCTGCTTACCGTGCTGGCTTTCCATGCTGCACTTGGTTTGCGCGTTATACTCCTGGATCTCAATCTCGTTAATATCAAATACCAGCGAGATCTCATATATTGGTTGTTAGGCATCGCAGTTGCTCTTGTACTTATTGTGTGGTTCGTCATTTACTAACTCTGGGAGTACCTTATGGACAAGCACAACACCTCTCGCGTGGTTCGTGTATTCCGGTACGACCCGGCCACGGGTGGAGAAGGCTCTTTTGCAACCTTCACTCTGGATATACCCGCTCCTGAAACCACCACAATTCTGGACGTTCTCCTGCGCATTCAAAAAGAACAGGATCCTTCCATTTCATTTCGTTTTGCCTGCCGGGTCAATATGTGCGGCTCTTGTGGCATGGTCATCAATGGACGTGAAGGACTGGCCTGTAAAACGAATGTGTCCCAGCTTCCCCCAAAACAGAACATCACCCTGCGCCCACTGAATCATTTTCCCATTATCAAAGATTTAGTAGTCGACATGGGGCCATTTTTTGAAAAATATGATGATGCCCTTCCCTTCTTTGAACCAAAAGAACAGCGAGACGAACCCTATCAGATACGTCCCGACACACAAGAACGCATCGACATAGGCATGGCTACCGACTGTATAGCCTGCGGATGCTGTGTTTCAAGCTGTACTATGGTTAACTATCATGAAGGCTATGCGGGGCCAGCGGCTTTGAACCGTGCCTTCACCTTATTGGCAGACAAGCGCGATGCCCTCTTTGAAGCGCGCCTCACAAGAGCTTTGGATTCCTGCTATAACTGCCGTACGGAATTCAACTGTACAGAGGTATGCCCCAAGCAAATCAGCGGTACTCGCGCTATCAAATATATACAGCGCCTGGCTCTTAAAAATCTCAAAAGTCTCAAGCCTTTGCCGGCACATCCTGCGGAATTGCAGCCCACCAAAGCGCCTGTAATCCCCGCACCACAAGCAGAAAGCTGCAGCTGCCATGCCCACCAGCAACAAGACACCATGGCATACCAGACACCGCCTCCTGTTCCTGCTGCAACGTCTGAACAGTCTTGCTGTGCCTCGCGACGCTCATTCCTTATGGGCGCTGTGGCTGTTGGCTCTGTGGCGACATTGGGTGGCATTCTCGGTGCGGCTTCTGTGTCTCCCACACTGGAGAAGCAGCCTGCCCAATGGGTTGATCTTGCCTCTATAGCTTCACTCCCAGAAGGCAAAGTCTCTACGGTAAGTCTGCAATACATACGAACACGAGCCTTCTTCAGTGAGACTATCAATACGACAGTATTGGTGCGCAATGATGGTGATGGGAAATATGTCTGCTTTAGCAATTCCTGCCCGCACCTTGGTTGTGCGGTGAGTTGGGATGAACTGAGCGGACGCTTTAAATGCGCATGTCATGGTGGTGCATTTGATCGCAACGGTGACGTTGTCGCAGGGCCACCCCCACGCCCTCTGCCGCAGCTTGCCTGGAAAATCGAAAATGACACTCTTAAGGTGGAGGTGGTATAATGAAGTTCCTCCAAAACATCGGCTGGGAAACACACCTTAAGCCTTTCCTCTACAAAAAACTCCCCGATGGCACTGGCTGGAGTGCGGTGATTGGTACCTTATGCGCTCTTCTTTTCGTCATCATGGTATGCACTGGGATTGTCCTTGCCTTCTTCTACGTTCCCTCTCCAGACAAAGCATGGGATTCGATACAGTACATTTCCAAGGATCTCTACGGAGGTCAAATGCTGCGCGGCTTGCACCACTGGGGTGCGGGAGCCATGGTTCTTTTGGTATTCATCCATCAAATGATTACCTATTTTCATGGCTCATATGTCCAGCCACGCCAGTTTACCTGGATTTCCGGCGCCCTGCTCTTTCTCGTAACCCTGGGTCTTGGCTTCACTGGCTATTTGCTGCCCTGGGATATGAAGGCCTACTGGGCAACAGTCGTTGGTGCGAACATCCCTAGTCAATACGCGGTTGTTGGTGATTATATCACGCGCTTCATCCTCGGTGGCGAAGGCATGTCTGGCTTCACACTGACGCGCTTCTTTGCCATCCACACCCTGCTTTTACCCGCCATGCTGGCTGTGCTTATGCTGGTACATATCTATATGATTCGCCTGCATAATCTCTCAGACCCACGCGAACGTATTGCCGAAGAGAAGCTGCCGCCTTCCACAGGAAAGCCCTATCGCTTCTTTCCGGAACATATGTACCGTACTGCCATCGCCTTTGCCATACTGTTTGGCATCCTCCTGCTGCTGGCAGCCAATTACCCTGCACCACTGGAAGAAAAGGCCGGCACATTCATAGCAGACTATCTGCCCAGACCTGAATGGTACTATATGTGGCTCTTCCAGTTGCTCACGTATTTTACGGGTATATGGGAAGCAGTGGGCAGCCTGGTTCTTCCCATTGGCGGCGTTCTCCTCATGCTGGCAGTCCCCTTCTGTAGCGAAAGCCGCATGAAAGGAATCGTCAATCGTCCTGTATCGCTCGCCCTGGGCATGACATTTCTGGTGTGCGTTACCTATCTGACATGTCAGGCATACTCTGAGGCTGGCTCCTATAACAAGATTGTCGTCACGCCTTCCAGAGCTCTTAACGAACAGGAACAGCAAGGCTTGCGCCTCTATGTCGAATATGAATGTTCCTACTGCCACAATATCCAGGGACAGGGCGGACACCGTACGGGGCCTGATATGTGCAATATGAGAGCCAAGAAAAGAAGTACCGAATACCTGACAAAGTACATCAAGAAGCCCACCGACATGATGAGCGCTTCTACCATGCCCGCATATGATCTTACGGATGCAGAATTGCAGGCTACCGCGGCATGTCTCCTCTCTTTGGATTTCCTCACGGGATTTACTCCCAGTGTCAATAGCCCAGAAGCATTACGCACGAATAGACCTAACCCGTGTGGCACCCTATCCAAA
>CAMTOM010000019.1 GCA_947074125.1 uncultured Desulfovibrionaceae bacterium | reverse complement strand
CAGAACAGTACTCTGGTTTCGTTATGGGGGATATTTCCAGCCGTCGTGGACGTGTGGAAGGAATGGATGCCCGTATGGGAGAACAAACCATTCACGCATTTGTGCCACTAAGCGAAATGTTTGGCTATTCCACAGAGCTTCGTAGCGGTACCCAAGGGCGTGGGATGTACACCATGCAATTTGACCACTATGAAGAAGTGCCTAAGAGCGTAGCTGAAAAAATTACTGGCAAAAAATAAAAAATAATAAGGGAAAAACCCTTAGGAGGAATTTGAAATGGCAAAGGCAAAGTTTGAAAGAAATAAGCCACACGTAAACATTGGTACCATTGGCCACGTTGACCATGGTAAGACCACATTGACTGCTGCTATCACCATGACCCTTTCTCAACTTGGGGAAGCAGAAGCCATGCGCTATGAAGACATTGACAAAGCTCCAGAAGAAAAAGCACGTGGAATTACAATTAACACTGCCCACGTGGAATACGAAACCGAAAAGCGTCACTACGCTCACGTGGACTGCCCCGGTCATGCTGACTACATCAAAAACATGATCACTGGTGCTGCCCAGATGGACGGTGGTATCATCGTGGTTGCAGCCACTGACGGCCCCATGCCCCAGACTCGTGAGCACATTCTGCTTGCCCGTCAGGTTGGCGTACCTCAGTTGGTTGTCTTCCTGAACAAGTGTGACTTGGTGGACGATCCTGAGCTGCTTGAGCTCGTAGAACTGGAAGTTCGCGAACTGCTTTCTGCATATGACTTCCCCGGCGATGACGTTCCCGTTATCCGTGGTTCTGCGCTGAAGGCTCTTGAAAGCGACGATCCCAATTCTGCTGATGCTGCCTGCATCAAAGAACTCCTCAACGCTTGTGACGACTTTATTCCCGATCCTGAACGCGACATCGACAAGCCCTTCTTGATGCCTATCGAAGACGTGTTCTCCATTTCTGGTCGTGGTACTGTTGTTACAGGCCGCGCAGAACGTGGTATCATCAAAGTGGGCGAAGAAGTGGAAATCGTAGGTATCAAACCTACTCAGAAAACCACTTGTACTGGTGTTGAAATGTTCCGCAAACTGCTTGACCAGGGTCAGGCTGGCGACAACATTGGTGTGCTGCTCCGTGGCACCAAGCGTGACGAAGTGGAACGTGGTCAGGTTCTGGCTGCTCCCAAGTCCATCACACCCCACAAGAAGTTCAAAGCTGAAGTGTATGTGCTCTCCAAAGAAGAAGGTGGCCGTCATACCCCATTCTTCTCTGGCTACCGTCCTCAGTTCTACTTCCGTACCACAGACATCACTGGTATCATCAACCTGCCTGATGGTGTTGAAATGGTTATGCCCGGTGATAACTCCCAGTTCATTGTAGAACTTATCGCTCCCATCGCTATGGAAATTGGTCTGCGCTTCGCTATTCGTGAAGGTGGTCGTACCGTTGGTTCCGGCGTTGTGACGGAAATCACCGAGTAAGACTATGCGTATCAATATTATTCTGGCCTGCACTGAGTGCAAGCGCCGCAATTACAGCACCCGGAAGAACAAAAAAACAACTACCGGGCGCCTTGAAATGAAAAAGTATTGCCCCTGGGATAAAAAGCATACATTGCATCGGGAAACCAGGTAAGCACATTCCCCGGGGAATATCCCCGGGTTTGCAGGGCAGTAGCTCTAACGGCTAGAGCGGCGGTCTCCAAAACCGCATGTTGGGGGTTCGAATCCCTCCTGCCCTGCCATTTTATTTCCCTAAGGTAGACCATGGCAAAAAACAGCGCTTCCGACTCCAAAGATGAAAAGGAACAAAGCAAGTTCAAGCGTCTGAGCCAGTACGTGGAAGATTCCCGCCTGGAGCTGCGTAAAGTAAGTTGGCCCACACTGAAGGAAACAAGGAGTGCGACACTTATGGTGCTTGGCTTTGTAACGATTATGGCCATTCTTTTAGGCCTGGTCGATTTGGGTCTTTCCTCACTGATAAAGACAATACTTTCTTGATGGTGCCCATGAGCGAACAAATTATTGATCCCAATTCTGAGCTGGGCAAAAAATCCCGTTGGTACATTGTGCATACCTATTCAGGTTTTGAGCAGCGTGTACAGAAAACGATTCTTGAGATGATGCGCACAGCGCAAGATCAGGGTCTCATTCAAGAAGTTATTGTTCCTACAGAAAAAGTGCAGGAGCTTTCCAAGGGTGGAGAAAAACGCACCACAACCCGCAAGTTCTATCCGGGCTATATTATGGTGCGTATGATTATGACGGACTTTTCCTGGCACATGGTGCAAAGTATCCCCAAAGTCACTGGCTTTGTGGGAGGGAAAAACCGCCCAACGCCCATGCTGGACA
Organism: uncultured Desulfovibrionaceae bacterium; assembly: GCA_947074125.1. Taxonomy (GTDB): domain Bacteria; phylum Desulfobacterota; class Desulfovibrionia; order Desulfovibrionales; family Desulfovibrionaceae; genus JAQVCS01. The sequence continues at coordinate 9,396 of CAMTOM010000019.1, read as the reverse complement.
GTGAAGCGGAGCGCATTTTGTCGCTCATGGAAACACGCCACGAAAAACCACGTCCCAAGTTCAGCTTTGATCGGGGCGATGAGGTTCGTGTCATTGACGGACCTTTCGGAGGTTTTAACGGCGTGGTGGAAGAAGTCAATCACGACAAAGGCAAACTCCGGGTATCAGTCTCCATTTTTGGCAGACAGACCCCGGTCGAACTGGACTTTGTTCAGGTTTCCAAGGGTTAGTAAACCGCCCTTGTAAGGAAAATACGTCATGGCCAAGAAAGAAGTAGCCAAAATCAAATTGCAAATTCCCGCAGGTGCCGCTAACCCTTCACCTCCGGTTGGTCCTGCTCTGGGTCAGCACGGTCTGAACATCATGGGATTCTGTAAAGAATTCAATGCACGTACCCAGGATCAGAAAGGAATGATCATTCCTGTGGTCATTACTGTGTACGCTGACCGCTCCTTCAGCTTTATTACCAAAACACCCCCAGCCTCCATTCTGATTATGAAGGCTGCCAAGCTGGAAAAAGGATCTGGTGAGCCCAACAGAAATAAAGTGGGTTCCCTCACACCTGCACAGATTGAAGAAATAGCCAAGCTGAAAATGCCTGATCTCAATGCAGCCAGCCTTGAAGCTGCTATCAAGAGCATTTCTGGCACAGCTCGTAGTATGGGCATCGAAATCAAATAGCACATACTCGTTGAAATCAATTGTACTGCCCGGCTTATGCCCGGCAGGAGATGCAAAACGAAAGGATTGTCACCATGCCCAAACACGGCAAGAAATTCAAAAAAGCTCTTGAAGGTGTGAACCTGCAAGAACGTTTCGCCATCGAAGATGCTGTGGCAAAGTCTCTCGAAGCCACCTATGCAAAGTTCGATGAAACCGTTGATGTCGCTATTCGCCTCGGCGTTGACCCTAAATACTCCGATCAGATGGTGCGTGGCGCTGTTACCCTGCCTCATGGCTTGGGTAAAACAGTTCGCATCGCCGTTTTCTGTAAGGGTGAAAAACAGGCTGAAGCCAAAGCTGCTGGCGCTGACTTTGTTGGGGACGAAGATCTCGTTGCCCGTATCAAGGAAGGCTGGCTCGACTTTGATGCCGCCGTTGCCACACCTGATGTCATGGCTCTTGTGGGTCAGATCGGTCGTATGCTTGGCCCCCGTGGGCTTATGCCAAATGCCAAGACGGGTTCTGTTACCTTTGATGTTACCAAAGCAGTACAGGAACTGAAAGCCGGACGTGTTGAGTTTAAAGTAGATAAAGCTGGTGTACTCCATGCTCCTTTGGGCAAGGTTTCCTTCGGATCAGAAAAGATCCTTGGCAACCTGAAAGCTCTGCTTGAAACGGTTCACCGTCTGAAGCCTTCTGCCGCTAAAGGCACCTATATGCTTTCCATGGCAGTTTCAACAACCATGGGACCTGGCTTCAAAGTTGACATGGCACACGTTAAGAAATTTCTGGGAATCTAGGTGGTGAGCAGCGTTATCGCTGCAACTGCCAAGCTCTCGGAGCATTAAGGATACCATCCTTACCCCCCTTTCCCGCATATGCGGGAAATTTTACGGAGAGACCAGTTATACCCCCCACGGGTACTCTACTCTTCAAGCGGCTTAGGCCGCATGGCAAAGGACAATAAGGAATACGAGTCGAAGAAAGCAGGTGGTATTGCACCTTAATTCCCTGCTCAGACACGATCTTTGGCTCGGCATTCCACCAGCAACCCTAACGTGAGGAGAATCACGTGAACAGGTCTGAAAAAGCCGCCATCATTGGAGCTATCAAAGAAAAATCTGATGCTGCCTCCATTGCCGTGGTGACCGATTTCAAGGGTATGACGGTGGAAGAGCTGACGAACCTCAGAGTGAGCCTGCGTACTGTGGGTGGCGAATTACATGTCGTCAAAAACACTCTGGCGCGAATTGCTTTCACCGGAGGCACACACGATTCCATTAAGGATACTTTCCTGGAAAACTGTGCCATTGCCTTTGGAACCGACGACCCCGTTGCGATAGCCAAAGCTGTCAGTGATTTTGCAAAGACAAGCAAAGTCTTCAAAATCCGCTGTGCGAGCCTCGAAGGCAAAAGCATGACCGCCGATCAGGTGGACGCGCTTGCCAAGATGCCCAACAAGCAACAGCTCCTTGGTCAGTTGCTCGGCACAATGCACGCTGTGCCCACCAACTTTGTATCGCTCTTCGCCAACATCCAGCGCGGTCTGCTCTATGCCCTGAAGGCCATAGAAGAAAAGAAAGCTGCTTAGGTGTCGGTTCATCATTTATTTTAGCCAAAGATACAGGAGATAACCATGTCTGTTACCAAAGAACAAGTTGTTGAATTTATTTCCAATATGACTGTCCTTGAACTTTCTGAATTCATCAAGGAACTGGAAGAAAAATTCGGTGTTTCCGCTGCTGCTCCTGCTGCCATGATGATGGCTGCTGCTCCTGCTGGCGACGGCGCTGCTGCCGCTGCTGAAGAAAAGACCGAATTTGACGTTATCCTGAAAGAAGCTGGCGCCAACAAAATTGGTGTTATCAAGGTTGTGCGCGCTCTGACCAACCTTGGCTTGAAAGAAGCTAAAGATAAAGTAGACGGCTGCCCCTCTACCCTCAAAGAAGGCGTGAGCAAGGACGAAGCCGAAGAAGCCAAGAAGCAACTGACCGAAGCCGGTGCTGTTGTTGAAGTAAAATAAGTATACGAAGGCGACAGCCTTCTGTGCATATCACGAAAAAGGGCAACAAATGTTGCCCTTTTTTCATATTCTTTTTTTCTCTTTCCCGCCCTCTTTTCCCCCTCACCTTTGACAGATACATGCCTGACACTAAAAAAGACTTGCGGAGATAACAATTTTTCTGTAGGTTCTGTGGGTATTTTTGAGAGGCAAGGAGAAACTTTCTTTCGAGAGATTATGCTAAGTTCATAAAATACTTCCAGTTAATGTTGCGGCACTCCCATACTCCTGACGAGAAAGTTAGGGTTATGGGCTTTTGTCGCCTTATCCTATTGTTACTGCAAGGCCGCCCGCTTATCCCCAAGCGGAAAAACCAACACCTACCCTGAGGTACAGAATGGGTCAGATCACCAAACAGTTTGGCAAGATCAAAGTTTCGCTTCCAATCCCGCATCTCCTTAACCTTCAGATTGATTCCTACCGAAAATTTCTTCAGGAAGGCGCCACTGAACGCAAGCTTGACGAAGGACTTGAAGGCGTCTTCCGTACGGTTTTTCCTATTGAGGACTACAACCGTACCGCCAGCCTGGACTTTGTCAGCTACGATATCAGCGAGCCAAAGTATGACCAGGCAGAATGTATTTCCAAGGGTCTTACCTATGAAGCTCCTGTACGCATCAAGGTACGCCTGGTTGTTTATGATGTTGATGAGGCTTCTGACAATCGCACCATACGCGACATAAAAGAGCAGGATATTTACTTTGGTACCCTGCCCTTGATGACAGAAAAAGGCACCTTCATCATCAATGGAACAGAACGGGTTATTGTTAACCAGCTCCAGCGCTCTCCTGGTATTATTTTTGAGCATGATGGAGGCAAAACCCATACAAGCCGCAAGGTACTGTATTCCTGCCGCATCATCCCCATGCGTGGCTCCTGGCTGGACTTTGATTTCGACCATAAAGACATTCTTTATGTTCGCATCGACCGCCGCCGTAAGATGCCCGCAACCATTCTCTTCAAAGCTATGGGGATGAACAAGAGCGATATTCTGAACTATTTCTACTCTAGAGAGCACTACCTGCTTGAAGACAATGGAAGCATCCATTGGGAAGTAGAAAAGAATCTGTATCGCAAAGACAATGCCTATGCAGACATCTGTGCCCCTGATGGCACTGTACTTGTTAAAGCAGGTAAACCCATCACCAAGCGCTCCTGGCGTCAACTTTGTGAGGCGGGTGTTCCCTCCATTGAAATGCAGCCGGACTTCCTGAATGGCATGTTCCTGGCTGAAGATATTGTCAATGCCAGCACAGGTGAAGTACTTGCTGAGGCTGCTGATGAGCTGACCCCTGCCTTGCAGGAACGTTTGCGTGAAGCAGGTGAAAAACGCATTGCGGTACTGCACACAAAAGGTACAGATACCTCCTCTTCCATCCGCGACACCCTGATTCAGGATCGCATTCCCGATCAGGAAAAAGCTCAGGAAGAAATCTACCGTCGCCTGCGTCCTTCTTCTCCTCCCACACCGGAAATCGCCACAACCTTTTTCGACAATCTTTTCCGCAATGCGGACTACTACGATCTCTCTCCTGTGGGACGGTATAAACTGAACCAGCGTCTTGCTCTTGATACACCAGAGATGCGCACACTCACAGATGACGATATTCTCATGGCTATCAAGGTACTGGTGCAACTCAAAGACAGTCACGGTCCTGCTGATGATATTGACCATCTGGGGAATCGTCGTGTGCGTCTGGTAGGCGAACTGGTGGAAAATCAATACCGCATTGGTCTTGTCCGTATGGAACGCGCCATCAAGGAGCGTATGAGCCTTCAGGAAGTCGCCACGCTCATGCCTCATGACCTGATCAATCCCAAGCCTGTTGCTGCTGTACTGAAGGAATTTTTCGGTACATCCCAGCTCTCGCAATTCATGGATCAGACAAACTCCCTCTCAGAAGTCACGCATAAGCGCCGTCTTTCTGCTTTGGGTCCTGGAGGTCTGACACGTGAACGCGCAGGCTTTGAAGTTCGTGACGTACATACTTCACACTACGGACGTATCTGTCCTATTGAAACACCCGAAGGTCCAAACATCGGTCTTATTGTTTCGCTGACAACATTTGCCAAGGTAAATGACTATGGTTTCATCGAAACGCCCTATCGCGTGATTCGCGAAGGCAAGATTACTGACGAGATCGTACATCTGGACGCTTCTTGCGAAGGCGACAAAGTTATCGCACAGGCCAATGCCCGCATTGATGCGAATGGTTGCCTGGCTGACGAATACGTCACGGTGCGCGTTAAGGGCGAAGTGGAAATGGGACATCGTAACGATGTTAACCTGATGGACATTTCTCCCAGCCAGATGGTTTCCATTTCGGCTGCTCTCATCCCCTTCCTGGAGCATGATGACGCCAACCGTGCGCTCATGGGCTCCAACATGCAACGTCAGGCGGTACCTCTTCTGCGCTCTGAAAAACCTCTTGTGGGTACGGGCATGGAAGTGGATGTCGCCAGAGACTCTGGCGCATGTATCGTGGCTCTTGCCGACGGGAAAGTGGAATATGTGGATGCGGATCGCCTTGTGGTCTCCTATGAAGGGAATCTTTTCCCTGAAAGTGGCGGCGTCAAGGTTTACGACCTTCTGAAGTATCATAAGTCCAACCAGAATTCCTGTTTTGGTCAAAAGCCCACCTGCTATCCAGGGCAGATCATCCGCAAAGGCGATATCCTCGCTGATGGCCCTGGGATTGATGATGGCGCCTTGGCGCTTGGCAAAAACATGGTTGTGGCCTTCATGCCCTGGTGTGGTTATAACTACGAAGACTCCATTCTGATCTCTGAACGCATGGTCAAGGATGACGTCTATACTTCCATTCACATTGAAGAATTTGAAGTGGTTGCCCGCGACACCAAGCTCGGCCCTGAAGAAATCACGCGCGATATTCCCAATGTCAGTGAAGACATGCTGCGCAATCTTGATGACAGTGGTATCATTCGCATTGGGGCAAGTGTAAAGCCTGATGACATTCTGGTAGGCAAAATCACTCCCAAGGGTGAAACACAGCTCACTCCAGAAGAAAAACTCTTGCGCGCTATCTTTGGTGAAAAAGCCCGCGATGTAAAAAATACTTCCCTCAAAGTACCCCCAGGAGTGGAAGGTACCATTATTGATGTGAAAGTTTTCAATCGCCGTTCTGGAGAAAAGGACGACCGTACTCTCAGCATTGAGGTACACGAAACCGCCATTCTTGATCAGAAAGAAATGGATCATGTCCGTGCGCTTTCTGACCGTACACGCATCCTGCTCGCGCCCATTGTTGTGGGTAAGCAGGTAGGAACAACGGTTACTGGTAAGAAAAAAGGTGAAGTGTTGCTTGAGGCAGGTGCGGCTCTTTCTGAGGAACACCTTGAAGATATGCCAATAAAACGCCTTTCTGGCATCTTTAAGAGCAGAGAAGTCAACGAAAATGTCGCAGAAATTCTGGAAAACTATGACCGTCAGATAGAATTTCTGAAGAGTATTTATGACTCCAAGCGCGAAAAAGTGACTGAAGGTGATGACCTGCCTCCAGGCGTTATCAAGATGGTCAAGGTTCACATTGCCATCAAGCGTAAACTCTCTGTTGGTGACAAAATGGCAGGACGTCACGGGAACAAGGGTGTTGTGTCCTGTATTCTTCCCGAAGAAGACATGCCCTTTTTTGCCGACGGACGTTCTGTTGACGTGGTACTGAACCCTCTGGGCGTTCCTTCACGTATGAATATTGGCCAGATTATGGAAACACACCTTGGCTGGGGAGCCAAAGAATTGGGACGCCAGCTTGCCGAACTTCTCGACAGCCACACTCCTCTTGATATGGTACGCAAAGAAGTCAAAGGTGTTTTCGATTCTGAAGACGTCGCTACCTTGGTAGATGGCATGGATGATGAAGAGTTCATTGCCTCTGTCAAGAAGTTGCGTAATGGCATTATTACCCAAACCCCTGTCTTTGATGGTGCCACAGAAGCTGAAATCTGGAACTGGATGGAAAAAGCCGGAAAAGATTCGGACGGGAAAACCATACTTTATGATGGACGTACTGGTGAGCGCTTTAAAAACCGCGTTACCACGGGTGTCATGTACTACCTGAAGCTGCACCATCTTGTTGATGAAAAAATCCATGCTCGTTCAACGGGTCCCTACTCTCTCGTTACCCAGCAGCCCTTGGGTGGTAAAGCCCAGTTCGGTGGTCAGCGTCTTGGGGAAATGGAAGTCTGGGCATTGGAAGCTTATGGCGCAGCCTATCTCCTGCAAGAATTCCTCACAGTCAAGTCTGATGACGTGAGTGGGCGTGTCAAAATGTATGAAAAAATCGTCAAGGGAGATAACTTCCTTGAAGCAGGTCTGCCAGAATCCTTTAACGTATTGGTCAAAGAACTGATGTCGCTTGGTCTGAATGTTACCCTGCATCAGGAAGAAGGCAAAAAAAGACCAAAACGTACAGGCTTTATGGCTGAACGTGAACAGGAAGACGAAACACGATAAGAGTGGGGCTTTGCGCATCTGCGTAAAGCCCTTTCAAGCGCACACACGCCTCATGCTTGGCACTTACCCCCTTAACGCTTTCAAATAAGGTGACAGATAATGAGCCTGGACGATCTCTTCACAACACGCGGCACATCCGCCAATGTGACCAATATACGCAATCTGAAAGCCATCCAGATTTCTATCGCTTCTCCTGAGTCCATTCGTGAATGGTCATATGGTGAAGTCAAAAAGCCGGAAACGATCAATTACCGTACCTTCAAGCCTGAACGCGATGGTCTTTTCTGTGCAAAGATCTTTGGTCCGGTAAAGGACTATGAATGTAACTGCGGCAAATACAAGCGCATGAAGCATCGCGGCATTGTCTGCGAAAAATGCGGTGTGGAAGTTATCGCCTCCAAAGTACGTCGCGAACGCATGGGACACATTGAGCTTGCGGCTCCTGTGGCGCATATCTGGTTTTTGAAAACACTGCCCTCCAAAATCGGCACCCTGCTTGATATGACCATGGCTGATCTGGAAAAAGTGCTTTATTTCGACTCTTTTATTGTTCTTGATCCAGGTTCAACAGACCTGCAAAAACGTCAGGTTATTTCCGAAGATCAATACCTTCAGATTCTCGACCATTACGGCACTGATGATGTCATGACCGTAGGCATGGGTGCAGAAGCTATCCGCAAACTTCTGGAAGAGCTGGATCTGGAAATTCTGCGCGCTGAATTGCGGGACGAATCCCAGAGCACAAAGAGTCAGACCAAGAAGAAAAAACTCACCAAGCGTTTGAAGATCGTTGAAGCTTTTCTGGAATCCCAGAACAAGCCGGAGTGGATGATCATGGAAGTCATTCCTGTTATCCCCCCCGAACTACGTCCTCTGGTGCCACTGGATGGTGGTCGCTTTGCCACATCAGATCTGAACGATCTGTATCGGCGGGTTATCAACCGTAACAACCGTCTCAAGCGCCTTATGGAGCTGGGAGCGCCAGAAATTATTATCCGTAACGAAAAGCGTATGCTGCAAGAAGCTGTGGACGCCCTTTTCGACAATGGACGTCGCGGACGCGCCATTACAGGCACAAACGGACGCCCCTTGAAGTCTCTTTCTGATATGATTAAAGGCAAGCAGGGACGTTTCCGTCAAAACCTTCTCGGCAAGCGCGTGGACTACTCCGGTCGTTCCGTTATTACCGTTGGCCCTTACCTGAAACTGCATCAGTGCGGGCTGCCCAAGAAAATGGCTCTGGAGCTCTTCAAGCCCTTTATTTACTCAGAGCTTGAAAAACGTGGACATGCCTCTACCATCAAAAGCGCCAAAAAAATGGTAGAGCGTGAAGAACTGGTGGTCTGGGATATTCTCTCTGAGGTTGTGCGCGAATACCCCATTCTGCTGAACCGTGCGCCTACCCTGCACCGTCTGGGTATCCAGGCTTTTGAACCTCTTCTTGTGGAAGGCAAGGCCATACGTCTGCATCCTCTCGTCTGCTCCGCATACAATGCCGACTTTGACGGTGACCAGATGGCTGTGCATATTCCGCTTTCTGTGGAAGCACAGATCGAATGTCGCGTACTGATGATGAGTACCAACAACATTCTTTCTCCGGCAAACGGCAGCCCCGTTATCGTTCCTTCACAGGATATTGTGCTTGGGCTGTACTACATGACCTGCGAACGCTCTTTTGAGCAGGGCGAAGGCATGACCTTCTGCGCACCGTGGGAAGTGGAAGCCGCTTACGATGCGGGCAGCATTTCCTTGCACGCCCGTATCAAGGTGCGTATGCCTGATGGCAAAATCTACGATACCACACCAGGGCGTGTGCTTGTCAGCGATATCCTTCCTCAGGGCATGTCCTTTTCAAATGTAAACTGCATCATGACAAAGAAGAATATCGCCCGCCTGGTGGGTGAAACCTATCGTGAGGCTGGTATCAAAGCGACAGTTATCCTTTGCGACCGTCTCAAAGACATGGGATATGAATTTGCAACACGCGCTGGTGTTACTATCGGCGTGAAAGATCTTACCATCCCAGAGAAAAAGAAACATATTCTTGAAGTCTCACAAAATGAAGTGGACGATATCGAACAGCAGTATCGTGACGGTATCATCACCCGCACAGAAAAATACAATAAAGTGGTTGATGTCTGGACAAACGCTACCCAGCAGGTTTCTTCTGAAATGACGAAGGAACTTTCCTTCGACC
>CAMTOM010000018.1 GCA_947074125.1 uncultured Desulfovibrionaceae bacterium | reverse complement strand
GTCTGTGTATATAAGCTGTGTTCTACGTCACGAGTGACTGTGGAGTGCCTGCTCCTGGTGGGGTGTGGCAGGGTCGTCGTGTGCACGTGTTGGATTTTGAGTGTCAGTCATCTCTATTCGAGAGTCTGGAGTTGCCTGAGATTGGATTTGTGTTGCCGTGATTATTTCATCAAGGTCAGCAGTATTCTCTGGGGGAGCAAGTTGATAGAGCTTTGCGGCAATGGGAGTTTCTGTCTGGGCAACGACATCTACAGGAATATTTTCACGTAGGCGGTCAAGACCATCAACAACAACAAGATCTCCTTCCTGAAGCCCTTTAATAACAGCTAAATTGTTCGTTGTCAGACTGGTGACAATATCACGCGAGACAGCAGTATTGTCTGGCTGTACAACATAAACGTAAGCACCTTCCAAGCCTTGCTGTATGGCAGCAGCAGGTACTGTGATGGCATCATACAGAGTGCGGACGTGCAGGCTGGCATTAACAAACTGGTTGGGGAAGAGACTTCTGTTCTCATTGGGGAACTCTGCTTTCAGCTTGATGGTACCCGTGGCGGTGTCAATCTGGTTATCCATACTGATGAGCTTGCCTACAGCCAGCATATTGCGCTGTTCCCGATCCCATGCCTGCACAACCATGGGGGCATTGGCATTCATACTGCGTTGCTGGCGGCGTCCCTCGCGCAAGAGCGAAAGTTGGCTTTCTGGCAGGGTAAATATGACATAGCAAGGCTGTGTATTGATAATACGTACAATACCCGCAGTATCAGAGCCGTAAATCATACTTCCTTCGTTGACCTGCTTGAGACCAGTACGCCCGCTGATGGGAGCAGTGACTTTAGTGTAGGAAAGTTCAAGAGCAGAGGTATCAACTTTGGCTTGATCAGCTTCAACAGTACCAACATATTCTTTAACTTTAGCACGCTGGGTTTCTACTTCCTGCGTGGCGATATAGTCTTGTTCTGCCAGTTTGAGATAGCGCTGGAGATCCTGACGGGCATTGGCAAGCTGTGCCTTGTTTTTGGCGAGAGTGGCTTTTGCTTCTGCAAGAGCATTCTGATAGGAACGGGGATCTATCTCGGCGAGGAGATCGCCTGCCTGTACGCGTTTTCCTTCTGTGAAGTGGATACGTACGAGTTCTCCGTCAACCCGACTGCGCACCAAAACATCATCAGACGGTTGTACGGTTCCGATTCCCTGAAGCATTTCCGGCATATCCTGTTTGACGACCTTGGCGACACGCACAGGAACACCTCCTCCTTTGCCCATCATGCCAGGAGGCATTCCCATAGCACCAGGAGGCATCCCCATGCCACCAGGCATGGGAGAGCCAGGAGGGGCTTTGGGAAAAGTGAAGTACACAATAGCTGTAACTGTAATGAAAAAAATGCTCAGTATAATGAGAGCAGTTTTATATTTTGCGAGAAAACTCATACGCTGGCGCTCCTTGGCTCCAAGTCTCTATTTTTTTTTAAAAACAGCCAAATGCTGCGAAAGTAGTGTGTATATTATCTTTCTTATGATAATAGGGTTTTTTTTATGAAAGAGTCCATTACTAATAAGAGTGTAACTCTTCTTCTACGTTGCAGATTTTACGCTGTCTAGTAAAAAATACTGTACTTACAGTCTTCTGGGGCTTTTGTGCTACAGCATGAATATAAAATTATTATTTGAAAAATAGTACAATATGAACATGTGTTAAAAAAGTATGAGATGATACTTTTGATACGCAAGAAAAAAGCCGGAGAATGTTCTTTCTCCGGCTTATCGCTAAAAATACTTTTTATGCTATGCGTCTGTATACTGCTCAGGATGTCCTGCCATGAGGTTCTGATGTCCCTGGATAATGGCAGGCAAGACCGCAGGTGAGGCCAGGGATGTGGTATCTCCAAGATCACTGTAGGCACTGCCTGCTATCTTGCGTAGCATACGGCGCAGGGTTTTTCCTGAGCATGTTTTGGGAAGGTTTTCTACAAATTGAATATACTCAGGGCTGGCAAGGGGGCCAATATCCCGCCGGACAAGATTGCGCAGATCTGTGCGCAATTCTTCTGACCAGGGACAGTCCTCATGCAAAGTGACATAGGCGTAAATGGCTTCTCCTTTCAGGTCATGCGGCATGGGGACAACAGCAGCTTCACCAACCTGGGGATGCGCTGTGAGCACGGTTTCAATCTCTGCTGTAGAAAGGCGGTGTCCGGAAACATTGATGGAATCGTCAATACGTCCCAGTATCCAGTAATAGCCTTCTTCATCAATGCGCGCACCATCGCCAGACTCATAGATGCCAAAGCGTTCAAAGTAAGAACGGTATTTTTGAGGGTTTTGAAATACGCCTTGCATCATGCCAGGCCAGGGTTTGCGAATTACCAGGTAACCGCGCTGTTCCTGCTCACCGTCTTCTTCAGTACTTTGCTGAATAATGGTGGCATCAATGCCAGGGAGAGGAAATGTTGCTGAACCAGGCTTCAACTTGTTTGCATAGGGCAGAGCCGCGATCATGGCGCCTCCCGTTTCTGTCTGCCACCAGGTATCTACAATGGGAAGTTCTTCTCTTCCAATGTATTTATGGAACCATGTCCATGCTTCAGGGTTAATGGGTTCACCTACAGAGCCGAGGATGCGTAACGAACTCAAATCGTAGCGCTCTGTCCAGGCAACCCCCAGACGCATGAGTGAGCGGACAACCGTAGGCGCAGTATAAAAGATATTAACCCTGAATTTTTCAATAATGCGCCAGTACCGATCTGGGTTCGGCCATGTGGGTACCCCCTCAAACATCACTGTGGTGGCTCCAAGCGCAAGGGGGCCGTATACGGCATAGGTGTGCCCAGTGATCCAGCCAATATCGGCGGTACACCAGTACACGTCATCATCACGCATATCAAAGACCCATTGCGTGGTATGCGCAGCATAGGTGAGATAACCACCAAGAGAATGCATGACTCCTGTAGGTTTGCCAGTACTGCCGCTGGTGTGCAGTAAAAACAGGGTATCTGTGGCAGACATGGGTTCACAGGGGAAGTCAGCATCCAGAGTGAAATCATCAATCAGGTCATGCCACCAGACATCGCGATTGCGTTTCATGGCAACATTTTCCATTCTGGCGCGATTAACAACCACAACATGCGCCACTGAGGGGCATTTTTCCAGAATAGGGTCAAGGTTTGCCTTAAGGGGTTTCACTTTTCCCGCACGCATGGCAGCGTCGGCTGTAATAACAACTTTTGCCTTTGAGTCTTGAATACGACTCAAAACACCACCCTCTGCATAGCCGGAAAAAATAGCGGTATGGATAGCCCCAATACGTGCGCAGGCAAGCATGGCAATAACCAGCTCAGGAATCATGGGCATATACAGGGCAACGCGATCTCCCTTGCGGACACGTAGGGAGCTTAGGGCATGAGCAACTCGGCAGACTTCAGTATAAAGCATTTGGTAAGTATAGCAGCGGACATTCATTTCATTTTCGCCCTGCCAGATCAGGGCTGCCTTGTTACGGCGCCCATTGATGAGGTGCCTGTCAATGCAGTTATAAGCAGCATTGAGTTTACCACCTACAAACCATTGGTATTCAAAATTTTCTGAACCGGATTGCAATACCTTGTTCCAGGGGCGGAACCAGTGCAGAAGTTGTGCTGCTCGCGCTCCCCAAAAACCTTCGGGATCATCATTGGCATGCTGGCAAATACTTTCATATTCTTCCTGGGATCCAATCCAGGCCGCAGATTTGCCGTGTTCCGGTGGCAAGTAGCTCCTTTTCTCTGTTAACAGCGAAGTAATACGTTCTTGTGACATCTGGTAACTTCCTTTTTAAGCTTCAGGTAAATAATACGTAACTGAACATCTGCCCATTCTATATCCCTACAGAGCTTGCGGAGACAGGTCAAGGGGGGCTTTCTTGTTTGTATAATCAGTCATATACCTGAAAAAGTTGTATTTTTTATGCTTATCTATTCGTGTAATATTGCACTTGCTGAACATCATTCAATATTTTCTATCGTGAAAAAAAGCGCAACAATGCTTTTAAAGAAGCAAAATTTATTTACAAAAAATAAAAATCAGAAAGGTAAGAGAAGAAAAAGGAAGGGAAAATAACAATAAAGGAGAGAATGCGACGCATTCTCTCCTGAAAAAACAAGACAGTGTTGATTGTGTCAGGCTTGTGCTTTGATCCAGCGCATGGCCTCGGTAAGATCCAGAGAACCTTCATACAAGGCACGTCCACTGATGGCGCCTTCAAGTGAGCTTACCCGTGTGAGTGGGTAAAGAGCCGTAACATCATCCATCGTAGCAACACCACCTGCCGCGATAACAGGAACTGTGGAGGCTTTTGCCAGACGTTCCAGAGCAGGAATATTAACACCCGTCTGCATGCCGTCCCGTTCAATATCAGTATAGATAATGAAAGCAGCACCAGCATCCAGCAGTCGTGGCAGAACAGTATCCAGCATCAGACCGGAATCTTCTAGCCAGCCACGGGTTTTGAGTTTGCCATTCACAGCATCCAGAGAAACCCCAATCTTTCCTGGCCAAAGACGGCACAGTTCTGCGAAGGCCTCCGGATTTTCAAGAGCCATGGTGCCGATAATCAGACGGGTGACCCCAGCCTCCAGATAAATGCGAGCTGTCTCTTTATCCCGAATACCGCCTCCAAGCTGTACCGGTATTGAGAGAGCAGAGCAGATGCGCTCTATCAGAAGGCGATTTTTGGGCAGACCGTCAAAGGCACCATCCAGGTCAACGATATGAAGCCACTGTGCGCCCTTATCCTGCCATGCTGTTGCCGCAGCAACAGGATCAGAGTCGAAAACCGTGCTTTCATGTGCCTTGCCCTGTTTGAGGCGTACAGCCTGACCATTTTGAATATCAACAGCAGGAAAAAGAATCATAAACCAATATCTCTGACAGCTTTGACCATGGCTTCACGTGTCAATTCTTCAGCGGTAATCCATGATGCCTTACGACGGAAGAAATCCTGCATTTTAGTGAGATCCTCGGCAAGAGCTTCTTGCTTGATATCAGTAATGGAGCGTCCCACAACGCGCCCATTGCGCAGGTCGATAAGCGTAAATTCCGCACGTATGGCCGCAGCATCAGTTACGCCTGCACTGGAACCCTGACGTTGGTGCCAGTCCAGTATCTGGGGTACCAGCAAGAGGTCAGTATGGCGTGTCTTGCCATATTGCAGCCAGTATTTGAGACCACTGGCTTGAGGAGCACTGATAATGGAAATGACCATGTCGCTATCCCCATCTGCGGGGAAGGTATAGTAGCGCTGGGTTTCCCGATTCAGTACAGCATTCATTTCACCATCGAGGCGCTGGAGAACATCCTTGGGGATATGCCTCTGATATTCAGGGAGTGACCCCATAATCAGGGCTCCCTGTGAAGTGGGATGCGTAAAAGGTGCAACGGCAACGGTCAGATCCATTGGGATATGCCGTGTTGGTGTCACAGGCTGACGTTTACAGGCTGTGAGACAGAGCAAACCGCAAAGTAGTGCAAAACATATAGTGTAGCGCAAACGCATTAATCAAGCCCTCCTTTAGTGCTCCGTAACTGTGTTCCCTCGCGTTGTATGGCCTGGGCTAGAGCTGTTCCCAGTCCTTTTGCTGCTGATTCAAGCAGGTGATGTCCATTTTTCCCATAGAGAAAAGCGATATGCAGATTCATACGGGCACTGGAGGCGAATGCTTTGTAAAACTCACGCCACAGATCTTTTTCCTCGCCAGCAAGAAGGGGAGGAAGAAGCTCATCACCACGCCATTCAAGCCAGGGGCGTCCGGAAATATCAATGGTGACCTCAGTAAGGGATTCATCCATGGGAACACGCCCATAGCCCACACGGCGAATACCTTTACGGTCGCCAAGGGCATTATGCAATGCCTGCCCCAGGCAGAGGCCAATATCTTCAGCAGAATGATGGGCATCAATTCTAAGATCACCAGTACACTTCAGTTGAAGATCCATATTTGCCCAGAAAAAAACGAGTTCCAGCATATGGTCAAGCAGACCAAAGCCTGTATTGATTGCCATCGTACCTGTGCCATCAAGGACAAGTGTGAGAGAAATGTCCGTTTCATTGGTCGTGCGACAGATATCGCTTTTTCTAAGGGCAGTCATGGAGCCTCTCAGTTTCCTGTTATTCTGTTGCAGTGTTCTGCTGCTGTGAAGAATCTTTTGCGTTGTTATCTGCATCCTCTGGCTCTATTTTACGCTTTTTACGCCCGAAAGCAACCGCAATCAGGATGCTGAATTCATATAAAAGAAACATGGGACCAGCCATAAGCAACTGTGATACAACATCAGGAGGTGTCAAAATGGCCGCAGTAATAAATATGCAGAGAATGGCGTAACGTCGTCCCCGACGCATAAGAGCAGGTGTGACAATGCCCATTCGTGCGAGAAAGAAGGTAAACAGGGGCATTTCAAAGATGAGACCAAAGGCAATAAGGAGCTTGAGTGAGAAACCGAGATAATCACCTACAGAAGGCATGGGGATGATTTCGGTTGTGGCAAAGCCCATAAAGAACTTGAAAGCAAAGGGAAAGACAACAAAAAAGCAGAATGCGGCACCGCCAATAAAAAAAGTAGCGGAAAAAAAGGCGAGCGGTATGGCGTAGCGTTTTTCTTCCTCATACAGTCCTGGTGCGATAAAAGCCCATATCTGATAAAAGAGCACCGGACTGGCCAGAAAAAGACCTGCGACAAATGCCACACGCAAATAGGTGAAGAAAGCTTCAGGGAGTGCCGTGAAAATCAGATGGGAGTTTTCTGGAAGTGCCAGTGTGAGAGGCTTCATCAATTCAGCAAACAGAATATCCGCAACGCCATAACAGGCAACAAAACCCAAAGCTGTTGCGATAAAGCAACGCACCAGACGGGAGCGCAGCTCATTGATATGTTCCAGCAACGGCATGCTTTTTTCTATGTCATCCTCGCTGGACGCAAGAGTGGCAGGAGAACTGGCAGATTGAGCAGACGTGTGCTGTAGTTCTGCGGATTGCTCTGTTGTTGTTTTTTGTGGATCTTCCAGAGTCATGAACGCTCCTCAGTCGGGGGCATTTTGCTGGCTGAATCCATATCCTCTGACGTGGCAGAAGAACCTGAAGCAATGAGGGTGTCGTGCTCTGTCTCCAAATCATTTGGTGCAGGGGAGAGTGTAAGGAAAGGAGCGTCGTCTGCAAGGGTATCGGCAGTGCTGGAGTCCGCGACAAGTGTTTCTGTTGTGTATTGGGGGCTTGGTGTTGCGAGCGCAGCATCATTGTCATCGGACATGGTAGGAGCTGTAAGCGTTTCATTGGGTAATACCATTGATTCTGCAAGCAAGGCTTTTTCATTTTCTGAAAGAGGAGCTCCGGTAATAAGCTCGGCGCTTTCCAGCGAAGAAACTTCTTCTCCAGCGATGTCCAGCAGTTCTGCGCGGCGCAGGGGAGAAAGGTCTTCAATATCTGAAGGCGATTCAGGCACAGCAGAGTCATCAGCAGCTTCTGCCTGTGCCTGTGCAAGGGCTTTGGCAAGGGGAGAATCCTCAGGCGCCTGCGGCAGTGTTTCCATCGCTTCTTCCATGGCTTCTGCTTCGGTATCAGGAATGGAAAATGAGTGTACAGTATTATCGGAGGAAGTTGTTTTTTCTGCGATCTCTTCCGATATAGCGGCAGAAGGGGAAGAAATGTCTCCTTCTACAGTTTGTGTTTCTTCTGGAGTCTCTATGTCGTTGTGTGCGGCAGGAGGGGTGGTATCAGCAGGATGTGCTGCTTTTTCCTGTTCCTTATTCGATTTTTTTTCGCCAAAAAGCTCTTTTTCCGCTTCTTTTTTGCGCTTTTGATGTTCGTCCTGTTCGATTTCCGTATTCAATGTTCGTTGAAATTCTGTGGAAACACGACGGAATTGTCCCATGAGGCTGCCAAGTGTTTTGGCGACCTGACTAAGACTTTTGGGGCCAAGGATAACAAGTGCCACAAGAAGAATGACAATGAGTTCCGTGCTGCCGATACCGAACATAGACTTACCTTACTCCCATTCTATCGTACTGGGGGGTTTCGAGGAAATATCGTATACCACTCGATTGACCCCTTTGACTTCATTGATAATACGGCTGGACATGCGCTCCAAAAGCTCAGAAGGCAGGCGTGACCAGTCTGCTGTCATGGCATCCACGCTGTCGACAACACGCAAGGCAATGACATGCTCATAGGTGCGTCCATCGCCCATTACTCCCACAGTCTTGAGCGGTAAAAGAACGGCAAAGCCCTGCCATACTTTTCTGTACCAGCCGGAGTCACGCAGTTCCATCTGCACAATCTTATCGGCACGACGCAGAATTTCCAAACGCTCTTCGGTAATTTCTCCGAGAATGCGTATGGCAAGTCCTGGACCAGGGAAAGGATGGCGCCAGACAATGGATTCGGGCAGACCAAGCTCCATAGCAACTTTGCGCACTTCGTCTTTGAAGAGCTCCCGTAAGGGTTCAATGAGTTGGAGGTGCATGGTATCTGGCAGACCACCAACATTGTGATGGCTTTTAATCACGGCACTGGGGCCTTTATGTGAAATGGATTCTATCACATCAGGATACAGGGTACCCTGAGCCAGATAGTCTACCTCTGAAAGCTTGCCCGCTTCTTCATTAAAAATATCAATGAAGGTATGACCGATGATCTTTCTTTTCTTTTCAGGGTCGTCTACGCCTGCCAGTAGGGAGAGAAAGCGTTCCTGTGCCTGAACAAAGTTGAGATTGAGGTCAAAGTGTTCCCGCAGGTAATTGACGACTTCTTCTCCCTCATTGAGGCGCAGCAAACCATTGTCTACAAAGATGCAGTGCAGGCGTTTGCCGATGGCTTTATGGAGCAGTACCGCAACAACTGTGGAATCAATACCGCCAGAAAGGGCGCAAACAACGTGCTTGTCGCCGACTTTTTCAGCCACTTCCTGAATAACGCGCTCCACAAAAGAAGACATGGTCCAGTCAGGGGTAATATGCGCCACATTAAAGAGAAAATTGTGGAGCATGGTTTCCCCATCACATGAGTGATGTACTTCAGGGTGAAACTGAACAGCATAGATACGGCGATTTTCATCTGCCATGGCAGCAATAGGGAGCGTGCTGGTAGAGCCCGTTACCACAAAGCCTGGAGGAGGACTTGTGACCCTGTCACCATGACTCATCCAGACGCGGCTTTTTCCCAGTTGTTCAATCCCTTTCCAGAGGGTACACGGAGCCGCAAAGGTCATTTCAGCCGGGCCATATTCTCTGGTTTCAGACTGGGACAGTGTTCCGCCAAGAGCGCAGGCAAGCAGTTGCATTCCATAGCATATGCCAAGTACGGGAATGCCCAGCTCCAAAAAGCCTTTGTCCAGCGCCGGAGCATCCTTTTCGCCAACAGAAGCAGGGCCGCCAGAAAGGATAATGGCAGAAGGCTGCATGGCTTTTACTTGTGCTGCGGTGGTAATGCAGGAATGTATTTCAGAATACACACCCGCTTCACGTACACGTCGTGCGATCAGTTGGGTAACCTGGGAACCGTAGTCGATAATAATGACTTTGCTGTGCGTCACAGTCGCTCCTCGCGCGTTCTAGTTATCTACCCGATAGTTGGGAGCTTCTTTGGTGATAATAACATCATGCACATGGCTTTCACGCAGACCCGCTGGGGAGATTTCGCAGATTTCGGTATTCTGGTGCAGCGCTTCCAGTGTGGCAGCACCGACATATCCCATACCGGAACGCAATCCACCCATGAGCTGATAGATGACATCCTTGACACCGCCACGATGCGGGACGCGCCCGACAATGCCCTCAGGAACGAGCTTTTTGCTGCGTTCCTGGAAGTAGCGATCACTGCTTCCCTCTTTCATGGCATCAATAGAGCCCATGCCGCGATAAATTTTATAGGTACGTCCCTGATAGAGAATAGTTTCACCAGGGCTTTCTTCAGTGCCGGCAAACAGGCTGCCAATCATGACAGAATGGGCGCCCACAACCAAGGCTTTAACAATATCACCAGAGTATTTGATACCGCCGTCAGCGATGCAGCAGCGATCCATTTCACGTGCGGCACGTCCACCATCCATGACAGCAGTGACTTGCGGTACGCCGACGCCGGCGACAATACGGGTTGTGCAGATTGAACCAGGGCCGATGCCGATTTTAACGCTGTCTGCGCCAGCTTGAAGGATGGCTTTAGCGCCTTCATAGGTAGCAACATTGCCAGCGATAAGCTGACAGTGGGGGAAAGCGCTCTTAATGGCGCGGATGGCATTCAAAACATTGATGGAGTGGCCATGTGCGGAATCCAGCACCAGCACATCTACATCCGCAGCCAGTAATTCTTCTGCACGGGCTTCGCTTTCCTTGCCAATGCCAATAGCTGCTCCCACGCGCAAACGTCCTTTAGGATCTTTGCAGGCGTTGGGATATTTTTGTACTTTATCAATATCTTTCATGGTGATCAGACCGCACAGGCGCTCATGCTCATCAACGACCAGCAATTTTTCAATGCGGTGTGTGTGCAGGTGTTCCTTGGCTTCTTCCAGAGAGGTTCCCATGGGTACAGTCACCAGCTTTTCACTGGTCATCACTTCACGTACCTTCACAAGACTGCCATCAGTGATAAAGCGAACATCCCGATTTGTCAGAATGCCGACGAGCTTGTGATCGTCAACAACGGGCAAGCCTGAGACGCGAAAATCTGCCATTAGATCCAGAGCTTCCTGTACGGTGCTGTCTGAAGGAATGGTAATGGGATCAAGTATCATCCCACTTTCAGATTTTTTTACTTTTTCCACTTCAAGGCGCTGCTTTTCGATGGGCATATTTTTGTGAATGATACCGATGCCGCCCATGCGTGCCATGGATATGGCCATGGCGGATTCTGTCACCGTGTCCATGGCAGCAGAAAGCAGGGGGATGTGCAATTTAATGGAAGGGGTAAGCCAGGTGGCGATGTCCACCATATCGGGAGTGACTTCAGAATAGCCAGGAATAAGTAAAATGTCGTCAAAAGTAAGTGCTTTGCCGCGATCGGTGAACATGGCTTCCTCGTTCAGGAGTTGAAAGTTCTCAGCAAAAAGAAAAGAAAATTTTACAGGAAGAGGCGCCTTTCGTCAATTACGGTGCGATACGGGATTTGTTTGCAGGAGCCAAGGGGTAAAAAAGCACGGGAGAGAAAGGGAGTGTTTCTACAGTATCGTTATTGTTTGCCCCAGACATCATGCCTTTTATTGAGGGCATATGATGTCTGGGGTATAGAGAGATATGTTGGTATTGCAGGGTATGCCGTCGATGTTGTCTGGCAAGTATTATCGGCGGATCCGTGCGCCTTCAAATCTGCCCTGGCTTGCGCCGCTATGACAGGAAGCGCAGTTTTTCAGGCTGGCGCTTGTGACATTGGCATGTTTTTTTTGAATGTAAGGTACGCTTGTGATGCGGTCAGTGACAACACCGCCCAAGGAAGCTGCGACATTCTGGGCAACTTTGTGTGATGTTTTGTCTGCGGCATTTCGTGTGAGGTACCGCCGGATTTTTTTGACTTCAAATGAGTCCATAGTTACCCGTTCGCCGAAATGGCATTCTGCGGTATCCAGAATATTTTCCCATGCAATGGCAGGGAGCAGAACGGGGGGGTAGGCCATATGGCATGAGCCACACACCTTTTTGTACTGCGAAGGGGCTTCTGGCAAAATGGAAGTATCGGCCTGGATACTTTGAACGCCGATAGCCAGAAGGGCTATACAGAGCAATGCTGCAATATGTTTCATCTTTTCCTCCTCATTGCCGTTGCAATAACGGCGCGGCTGACGCCTGTTAGCTTGTGCAAATCCATTCTCCTTTCGCGTCTGTGCCACAGATCACTGTATTTGACAATAGCTGCAAACGTATCTTAGTGATCTGCAATAGTTGGTTTTTTATGATGTGATATTTTTCCTGACAGTGTTGTTGACGCTCTGCGGACGAGGATTTATGAGCATTCTTTTATAGTATTTTTCTTTACGTTTCTTATTTTGTGTTTGTTATTTTCGAAAATCTTTCATCTAGACTCAGCGGTATTTTCCGCTCTTTTGGCGGTCTCTGTCAGCTGACGCGTGAAAATATCACGGTGTGACTCGTGGGTGTCTG
>CAMTOM010000017.1 GCA_947074125.1 uncultured Desulfovibrionaceae bacterium | reverse complement strand
AGCAATACCCAAAGGAATCCGTTCAATGGAAAGATAAAAAAACATGTTCATAAAGCCCAAAGAAAGACCATACAAACAAATAAACTTGAGTCCAGCACGCGAAGGGGGCGCCTTCCACGGACGCAAAATCAGACAGAGAATCAAGGCAGCAGTAAAAACACGCAGTGCCGTTGTTCCAAGAGGCCCCACCTGCACAAAGATCTGTTTGGCAAGAGAAGCGCCGTACTGGACAGAAAACATGGATATGAGCAAGAGAATGATAGCAAAGGGAGAAGAAGCAACAAAGGGGCGTATCGCCCCTGAAAAGGAAGAAAAAAAAGACATGAGCTATCCCTGTTGCAAGGCTTGGGCAGCAAGCTGGGTCACAGTATATTCGCGTACACGCTCACCATCGAAAATAAAACAGCGCTCTTCATATCCTGCGCTTTCAAGTCTTCGCAAAGGAGGTATCACAGTGAAATCAGGTGGCAATTGTGATAATGCCCAGGCTGCCATTCCCCGACAGGCTATGTCTTCATCATCCAAGCCCCGCACAAGCCAGCCTCTGGCAGCAACACCCAAATCAGGCCACGCCTGCCCCAAGCGCCCCACAGCCCAGTAACACGAACGGCGCAACACCGCATGATCACAAAAATTATCATCACGCCCCGTGTCCACAATATACGAAATGAGTACCTTGTGGAATTCCTGTGCCAAAGGCCGACTGGACGCCAAAGCCTCAGCAAAAGCCTCAGGAATCCCCCAGCCAATATTGCCGGACTCCTCATTCATATGCCACATAAAACGCCGTATCAGCACACGCCCCGCTTCCATCTGCTGCTGCGCAATACCAGAAACTACAAGCCCCAGCGCCACTGCCGCACGCGCTGTCATATCACCGCCATAGAGCAGAAATGACATGAGAGGCGCCACCGCCTCCTTACCATTCAATGCCGCAATTTCAGGAAGATGCTCCTGCCATGAATCTTCTTCCAGTATGTTTTTGAGGTGCGCTTTACGCATCCGCATCCGTGCCATATATGTTCCTTGCTTATGAGCACATTATGAAGACTGTGGGACGCTGTCCCCCAGACCCCCTGGCAGGGAATTGAATCCCCTGCACCCCCATCGTCATCTGTAGTCGCAAACGACATACAGATGGTTGGGGAGGCGTGAAATCAGCTTATTGCCTGTTCTGGTGATGACAAGGTGACTGAACATCAGGTTGTTTCTGTTACCTTTTATTTTCTGTTACCTTTTATTTTTTTGCTACTTTGCTTAGCTGTGCGAGTATCCGGCTTCCAGTGCGCGTACATTGGCAAGAATGAGTTTGCGATAATGCTGTGGCGCGACCTTATGCAGGATGTCCTGCACCGCTTTGAGGGGCAAAATGCCTGTGGCTTTGAGCCAGGCTCCCAAAGCGACCATATTTGTCATTTTTACAGTACCAAGTTCACGTGCGATATCTGTTGCAGGAATACATACAGAATGGCGCTTGGTGTCCACAAGAGCAATATCAACAAGCGAGCTGTTAATGATCTGCACGCCGTCTTTGGCAAGGCGCGGCTGGAACTTTTCCAGAGAAGGCTGGTTCAGAATTACGGTAGAGCGCGGTGAATGCACAATGGGAGAACCGATGGGTTCGCTATCTATAACCACAGTACAGTTAGCCGTACCACCTCGCATTTCTGCTCCATATACGGGAATATAGGTCACTTCAAGCCCCCGCTCCATGGCACAGTTTGCCAGAACATTGCCCATCAGGAGCACACCCTGCCCCCCAAAACCCGCCATGATAACATCCATATATGCGCTCATGAGCGTCCCTCCACTACCTTGTCTGCAATCACCGGAACAGCTTGTGCGGTAATATCCTTATAAACACCCAAGGGGAATACGGGAATCATTTCTTCACGAATGCGCGTATTCGCCCTGACCGGATCCATATGCCAGTTTGTCGGGCAGCCGCTGAGCAACTCCACAAAACTGAAACCAAGCCCTTTGGCCTGAATGCTAAAGGCTTTACGAATAGCATCCTGCGCAGCACGAATGTGCCGTACAGAATCAAGAGAGCAGCGCTCTGCATACGCAACGCCAGCCAACTGCGACATCATTTCCGCCATATGCACTGGCCCACCTTCCAATTCCATACGCCGCCCCATAGGCGTTGTCGTCGTCTTTTGCCCCAGAAGCGTCGTGGGTGCCATCTGCCCCCCCGTCATGCCATATACAGTATTATTGACAAATACTGCGGTAATATGCTCACCACGAGCCGCTGCGTGCAAAGATTCTGCAAGGCCAATGGCTCCCATATCCCCATCACCCTGATAGGTGAACACAATGGTATCAGGGCGTGCGCGCTTCACACCAGTAGCCACAGCACAGGCTCGTCCATGAGGCGACTCGACACTGTCCACGCTAATATAGTCATAAGAAATAACGGAACAGCCCACAGAAGCCACCATAATGGCGCGGGAAGCCAGTTCCAGCTCTTCCAGCACCTCTGCAACCAAACGATGCGCAATACCGTGATGGCAGCCAGGGCAATAATGTGTGACAGCTTCAGAAAGTACAGAAGGATGGTCAAAAATAAGCTTTTCACCCGCACGGGCTTTGAGTAACTCAGACATGCTTACCTCCTTCAAGGGCTTCCAAAATAGGCGCACGCAATGTTTCCGCCCCAACATATAAATCAGGCAGAATGCCATGCCAGCTCACAGGTGCCTGTCCATCTATTGCAAGACGCACATCTTCTACCATCTGACCCAGATTTTGTTCAATCACCAGAAAACGCCTTTTACCAGAGCTTATCAAGGCACGAAGGGCTTCTTCAGGAAAAGGGTATAGTGTTGTCGGACGGAAAAGCCCAACCTTGTGCCCCGCCTGACGCAAATGCCTCACTGCGCTATGTGCGATGCGTGCTATGGATCCAAAGGCAACCACCACAAGAGAAGCATCGTCACAAAATACCTGCTCCGCTGCGGCTTCCTGACGCATTGCGCTGTATTTTTCGTGTAAGGAGCGATTATGTGCGGCAAGCTGCCCTTCTTTCAACAAAAGAGAACGTAGAACACGTGGCTCAGGTACAGCATGACGGTCATAACCTTCCAGACGCCAGTCTTCTCCCTGCTGCATCAACTGTTCTGGAGTCAACGCATGTTTGGGCGGCACACAGCGAACAGGCTCTTTCATCTGCCCGACAATCGCATCTCCCAATACCATAACAGGATTGCGATACTTAAATGCCAGCGCAAAAGCAGAAAACATCATGTCGTAGCATTCCTGAGCCGTTGCCGGAGCGAGCACAAAATTTCTGTGATCACCATTGCCTCCCCCTTTCACAGCCTGAAAATAATCACTCTGGGAAGGGCCAATGTCCCCAAGACCAGGGCCACCGCGCATCATATTGACAATCACACCAGGCACACAGCTTCCCGCCATATACGAGATGGTTTCCTGCATAAGCGCGATACCGCAGCTTGACGAAGACGTCATGGCAGGAATACCGCACGCCGCAGCACCCAACAGCATATTGACGGCAGCTAGTTCACTTTCTGCCTGTACAAAACTGCCCCCCTGTTCAGGCAGCATGGAAGAAAAGGCCTCAGGAATTTCATTCTGCGGTGTAATGGGATAGCCAAAATAACAGCGGCATCCGGCATCCAGCGCGCCACGCACAATCGCTTCATTCCCTTTGATCAGAATACGTTCAGGTGCCTGACTCATGCCTTCCTCCTTTTACCTGCCGGTGATGTGCGAAAGACGCGAATAGCCACATCAGGACACATGAAAGCACACGATGCACAACCTATACACTTGCCCTCAGGCGACATTTCTACCATTTCATAACCATTTCGGTTACTCCGACCAGAGGGACGCAAAATCTGTGAGGGGCAGACAGCCACACACAGCAAACAGCCCTTGCACCGATCTTCAAGAAAAACGACTCGTGACATGAGTACTCCTTACGTTCATCAGGCATAGAGCAGAATACTCATATGCCACACATGCAGCTTATGCTGCTCTTCTTCCCCCTGCTCACACCCTAGCATATAATGCCAATAAAAAATACCGCTTCTAAAATGGAAAAATCGTGCGCTACTCATAAGCCGTATTCAGCGAATAAACATGGCATCCCCATATGAGAAAAAACGATAGCCACAATGCACCGCTTCCTGATAGGCCGCCAATATCCGCTCACGTCCGGCAAAAGCTGACACAAGCATCAATAAAGAAGACTCTGGCAGGTGAAAATTGGTAATAAGCCCATCCACAACAGAAAAAGAAGCACCAGGATATAAAAAAATATCTGTCCAGCCAGAAAAAGCGCGTATCTCACCACACGCCCATGCAACCCCTTCCAGTGTCCGCAAAGCTGTTGTGCCCACAGCAATCACAGGACGCCCCTCGGCTCGTGCCTGAAGAATGCTGCTCGCTGTCACATCACTTATCTCCACATACTCCGAGTGCATCTGGTGCTTGCGTATATCCTGTTCACGCACGGGACTGAATGTACCATAGCCCACATATAGTGTCACCTCAGCAAACTGAAAGCCCTGCGCAACAAGTGACTCGCGCATCTGCGGCGTGAAATGCAATCCTGCTGTTGGCGCGGCAACAGATCCATTTTTTTCTTCACGGGCAAAAATTGTCTGGTAACGCTTCAGATCACCTGTCTCATCTGTCCGACGAATATAGGGGGGCAGGGGAACGTGTCCTATGGCAGCAAAGGCTTCTGCGGCATCGCCACGCCAGAAAAGCTGTACCTGCCGCCGTCCAAAAGCGCCATTGCGCAATACGCAAATCGCTATCCGGTCGCCAAAAGAGATTTTTTCCCCTTCTGCAATCCGCCCTCCCGCACGCAACAGACCTTCCGCCTCTGCCATAAACCAGCCCTCGCGCTCCTGAACAGGGCGCGCTGTTGTGCCCAGCAATGGCAAAGGCGTCAGCAATAAGAACTCTACCTTGCCGCCCGTTGCCCGTACTCCCTGCAAACGCGCCTGAAGCACGCGGGAATTATTCACCACTAACAAGGCTTTTGGCGGAAGAAAATCTGTGAGTTGGCTGAAAGAAGAATGCTCTAAGGGATGTGTTCCTGTACGATCCATGACCAACAAGCGGGAAGCCCCTCTCTCCTCTGGTGGATATTGGGCTATCTGGCTTTCTGGCAATTCAAAACGATAGGAAGAAAGAGTGAAGTCAGTATCTTGTGACATATAAGCACACGTTTTTTCTGCGAAGCTCTTTTTTTTGCTTTGTTTGGGCATTCACTTTTCCTCCAGCAGTGGCAGGAAAATTCATACTGACAGCAGGCTCCGCAAGGTCAAAATTTTCTTTTGCAGCGCATGCAAAAGAGACTTATCTGATACCCTCACAGCAAATCCTGTCAATAGATTTTTCTGGTAAAATGCTCCCCCCTGTGGCACTCTGACACCTATATGAAAGGGGAAAATAACTCCCTTGCTGGAGATAGCTTTCGGAGCATATATCGTGTCGGACAAGCATTTACATTTTTCTTATTTCAAGAGGCGTCGTCTGCACCTTGGCGTTTGCGGTTCCATCGCAGCCTATAAGAGTGCTGATCTCCTGCGCGCCTGGATTACAGCAGACATACATGTTTCTGCCACACTCACCGCAGCGGCAGCACAATTCATCAGCCCGCTGACCTTTCGCTCACTGGGAGCCATGCCTGTATATGACTCGCTGTGGCACAATACTGAAAATCCTTTTGAGCATCTGGAGCCAGGTCAGACCGCTCATGCCATGATTATCGCCCCTGCCTCAGCACAAACCCTTTCACGACTCGCAACAGGGGCTGCCAGCGATATGCTCTCTACGCAGGCTCTGGCCTTTGATGGCCCCCTTGTTATTGCCCCTGCCATGAATCCGCGCATGTGGCTGCATCCGGCGACACAAGAAAATGTGGCTACCCTGCGCCAGCGCGGTGCGCATATTGTTCTGCCTGAGCAGGGAAGTACGGCTTGCGGCGATCTTGGGCAAGGACGCCTTGCCGATCAGCATACACTCTATCTTGCTGCCTTGCGCGCACTGGCTCCCCAGGATATGTGCGGTCTGCGCATTCTTGTGACCCTTGGCCCCACACGCGAATCATGGGATGCAGTACGCTTCTGGTCCAATCCCTCTACGGGGCGTATGGGCGCATCTCTTGTGACGGCGGCATGGTTGCGCGGCGCTACAGTGGAAGCTGTCTGTGGCCCAGGATGCCCAGTGTTACCTGATACTGTCAGGCGTCATGATGTCACAAGCGCACGGGAAATGCACGCGGCTGCCAATGACCTTTGGGATCAAATGGATATGGGATTCTTTACCGCTGCTGTTGCGGATTTTTCTCCCATTCCCACAGGCGCAGCAAAATTCAAAAAAGAACAGGCTCAAAATGGTTTCACCGTGCAATTTACCCCAAACCCTGATATTTTGCGCGACCTTGCACAAAGGCGTAAAGCGCATCAAAAAGTGCTTGGTTTTGCCGCAGAAACATCAGAAGATCTGGCAGCCTGTGTTCAACGCAAGCTCAAAAGCAAGGGAGCTGACATTATTGTTGGTAACCGTATCAATGAAGCAGGCTCCGGCTTTGCTACATCCACAAACAGCGTTTTGATCGCCGATCGCAATGGCCGTGAAGAGCAGTGGCTCCAACAAAATAAAAGTGATATTGCCTGGGATCTTTGCACATGGCTTCTCAACCTGTAATTGCTCCCCATCTGCGCCTGTGGCACAATGCTGGTCTGGAATTCCTGCTGGCACCAGAAGCATTAGCCAAAGCTCCTCTGCTCCAGTCCGCGTCCGCACAGGCAAGGGCACCACAAACGCCATCCTCCCCTAAAGCCGCGCAATCAATACAAAGCACCCCCAAGCTATCGCCTGCAACACAACAAAGAGCCGTAAAACCACAACACGCTGTTTCTGTGCAGTCACCAGCAGCACCCCCAGCAACACCGCGTATCCCGCTTTCTCAATGGCCTGAAAACTGGCGTGCGGCTCTGGAACACCTCCGCACACGCACCCCCAGCCCCACAATTGCCTGGACATACCAGCAATTGGGGGAAGACCTGCACAGCAATACCCCAAGCGCACAGCGACGCGCACTCCTTGGACGCTTTCTCAAAGATCTTCACTGCCCTGCGGGTACGCATGCCTTCTGGCCTGTCTCTTTGCCCGATGACAATAATATCCCCGCCCCATCTCTTTTCTGGTCGGGCATTCATGAAATGCGCGCACGCATCCTTATTCTCATGGGATCACATACCATGCGCGCCGTGGAGCTTCCCTTCTCATTACGCCCCTTGCAACAATGCCGCTACAATAACTGTCTGATCTGGATAGTGCGCGACATCAATGTCCTTGCCGAGGCAGAAGAGCACTATCGTGAAACACTCACCTTTTTGCAAAACAGTCTGCGCGCTTTCGGAAAATAGCACAAAAATAAGGAGAGCTACTCCAGGCAGCTCTCCTTTGCTGACAAAACTCTCTTCACAATACGATATTTACTGTACTCTCGCAATTGCGGGAGGCGAGAAAAAGGCATCCTCTGGCTCCACACTGACAGGAATCGCATCTTCTTCCTGCACAAGAGCATCAAGATGCCCCAAGACCATACCCAAAGGGCGACTCGCCTGTATGGCAATATCACGTTTACGAATATCAGTCTCTAAAATATAGTGATTGCATGTTGCACACAGCACAGCCCGATCTTCTTTATTTCCCTCAACATAATACTGACGCAGATTTTCAGGTGTATCTACACCGCAAAATACACATGCAGTACGGGTATAGCGCCAATGCCGTCCACATTGCGAACACAGCAGGCGACGCTCTCCCCCGCTTCCATGAATAATACTCAGATCTGGACGACTGCCACAATATGGGCACAGATTGCTGGTATGCTTTTCCAAAATCTCCGGCAATGCGTTTACCGAGCGAGCCAGCATAAATTGCGAGGTCTGAACAATAAGAAATTTGAGCAGCTCAGCAGAAAGCTGATGCTTTGCGGCGTACGTCTCAAGGGCAGTACTGTCTCCAGAAAGAAAAGCCTTGCATAAACGCCGCACGGCTCCTGGTGCTTTATGCAACTGCGCCATGATACTCTTTGCCGCATCACTATTGGCAGGCAATCCTGCAACAATGGCATCCAGAAGAGCCAATGCTGCCTGAGCACTCACCTTCGCGCATAAAGGAGCCTCCCGCCTTGGCAGCAAGGGATATTCAGCGGCAGCTTTTGGCTTACGCTTTAAAGCGTGCTCATGCAGTAAATTTTCTCTCTGCAATAATAGTGGTGCGAAGGCATCTAAAACAAGCCCATGCTCCGGACTCTCTTTACGAAGCTGCTCTAAAAGATTTTCAAGAACACGCACATCCGGTATGATACTCGACATTATGCCTCCTGAAAGGGTTGTAGACGGTGCTCAACATTCATAACAATACGATGAACATGGCTCTTCTGAAAAAGAGAGTTTACAAAGCACTCTCACAAGAACAAATATTCTCCCTCTCACCGCAGATGTATTGCCTTGCAACAATAATGACCTTTGCTAACAGCAACTCGGGGAGGCATATGCCTCCCCGATACAGGCTGGATACCAATTCAGGCATTATGCCTGAACGTATTCTCCGTACTTGTCAGGATCGTCCGTAAGAATATAGATCACACGGACATCCGCAGCATCAATGGCTTTTGCTTTGGGGTATGTCTTTTTCAGTTCCGTCACGCGACGTTCCACTTCTTTCAGAATTTCATCCCTATCACCAAAACGCATTGCGTCTGTGGGGCAGGAAAGTACACAAGCCGGAATTAGCCCGTTGGTAATTCTGTCAAAGCACATGGTACACTTGGTAAGCGCACCCGTTTTTTCGTTTTTGCGCGGAATTTTGTAAGGACAAATCTCAAGCGCCATTTCGTAATCATCTTCTGCTGTTTTGGGTGTGTATATTATAGCACCTGTGGCTTCGTCATGTATCATGCTATCGCCATCATTGGAAGCTGCAATACAGGGCGGATTAACACAGTGGCGGCACATATCACTCAGAAAGTTCCAATATGGCTTCTGATCCTCGCCGCGCCCTTCGGCAAAACGAACAATTTTGTACGTTTCACCGTTCAAATCAGGCGGATTCTGATATGTCCCCGTCTGAATTGTTTTTGTTGCGGGCAAGTTATTCCACTGCTTACAGGCCACCTGACACCCACGGCAACCAGTACAGCGGGATACGTCAACAAGAATGGATTTTCCGTTGCTCATAACACACGCTCCTAAGCCTTGAGTTTTTCGACGGTGACCATGAACGCCTTATATTCTGGCGTCATGCTGTTCGCATCCCCTACCGTCGGTGTCAGCAAGTTCGCGCTGTCACCGCAGTCTTTGGGGAAGAGCCATCCATAGTTATACGTCATCCCCACCTGATGTACGGTTTTACCGCCGCAGGTGAAGGGTTTCAGACGAACAGTAACCATGGCTACAGCTTCCAGACTACCGCGTGCGGAACGCACACGTACTTTTTCACCATTGGCGATGCCTTTTTCCTTAGCCAGATCTTCGCTGATCTCTACATATGCCTGTGGCTGTGCTTCCACAAGCCATGGCTGCCAGCGAGTGAAGGCTCCTGTACACCAGTGTTCCGTACAGGAATAGGTGGTCATGGGATAGGGGAATTCCGCCGAAGCATTGGCAACTTTATCCATGTCGCTGTTATAATGCTTGATAACCGGCGAAATGCGCTGTCCAGACATGATGTTCTTCTCAAAAGGTCCTTCCAGAGGCTCATAGTGCTCTGAGAAAGGTCCTTCTTTCAAGCCTGGCCCAAAGAGAGCACCCAATCCTTCTGCCTGCATGATAAAGGGAAGCTTGCCGCCCTTTTCTGCCAGCGGTGGTGCTGCACCATCAGCCACATCGCCTACCCACTTACCATCTTTCCATTCAAGCAAAGGACGCTTGGGGTTCAATGGCTTGCCATATTCGTCCACCGAAGCACGGTTATACACGATACGGCGATTCATGGGCCAGGAGTATGACCATTCTGGATACAACCCCAGACCTGTAGGATCTGTCTTATTGTTGCGACGACGCATCAGATTCTGCCCATCACGGGTGAAGCTGCCGCTACATATCCAGTTGCCACATGCTGTCTTGCCATCATCTTGCAAAAGAGCAAAGCCTGGTACACATTCCCCTTTCTTGTAGGTGACATCGCCAATGGTAGTATCTTCAACAAAGTAACCATTGATGATCTTCGCAACCTTTTCGGCATTGAAGTTCCCTTTCTCGTCAGCAAAGTCTGTATTGGCTGCAAGAATGGGATCTGGGAATGTACCACCTTCTTTATACAACTCTTTCAGCTTCGTCATGATGCGCCAGACAATATCACCCGTGGAAATAGCATCGCCAGGCGCTTTACCTGCCGCGTATTTCCATTGCATCCAGCGACCAGAGTTTGCCTGACTGCCTTCTTTTTCAACTGAAGCTGTTGCTGGCAGCAAGAAGCATTCTGTACCCTGCTTTGAGGTATCAATGCCTGGACCCTTCCAGAAAGATGCGGATTCGTTGTCAAAAATATTGACATGCACCATCCACTTCAGCTTCTGCATAGCCGCACGCACTTTATTGGAGTTTGGCAGACTACAGCAAGGATTCTGTCCTACACAGAACAGTCCCTTTACGGTACCCTTGTACATTTCATCTATCATGGTCATAACTGAGGCTTCCTGACCAGCATCCAGCTTGGGGAAGAACTCATAGCCAAAACCATTTTCCTTAGTCCCGCCATTGGGATAGAAGGCACGCATCAGGCTCGCTGCATACTTGCCATTATTACCACCCCAGTTAATGGACTGTTCATTTTTCGTCGTTTTGATCACACGCTTCATATAGTCTTCAAGCGTGGGCTGCTCCACTGTGGGAGCAGGCAGATAACCAGGCATATAATGATACAGCAAAGCATGGTCTGTAGAACCCTGAACATTGGGCTCACCACGCAGTGCGTTGATACCACCACCACAGATGCCTACATTGCCCAGTAAAAGCTGTATAATACCGAAGGTACGGATATTTTGTACAGCTACTGTATGATGGCACTGTCCAAGAGCATACATGATGGTTCCGGCCTTGTCAGCTTTACCTGTCGCACCGAATGTGCTGTAGACCTTGACGAGATCTTCTTCTGGTGTTCCCGTGATGCTGGAAACTTTTTTCAGATCATAACGGGAATAGTGTTTCTTCAGATGCTGGAAGACACAATTGGGGTCAGCCAAGGTGGTATCCTGTTTGACCTTGCCCTCATCATCTTTCTGGAACGCCCAGCTCGTCTTGTCATACTTTTTATTTTTGTCGTCAAAACCAGAAAACAGACCGTCACTGAAACCAAAATCGGGATGAATCAGTGATGTGGCGTTCGTATATTTGACGACCCAGTCTTTGTAGTACAAGTCATTACTGATAATATAGTTGATCATACCCCCCAAAAAGGCGATGTCCGTCCCGCAACGCAAATAGGCGTGCATGGAAGAACGCGCCGAAGTACGGGTAAAACGAGGATCAACGTGTATCACTGTAGCACCGCGATCTTTTGCACGCAGTACCCATTTAAATGAAATGGGATGATTCTCTGCGGCATTGCTTCCCTGAATGAGAATGCAATCACTGTGCTGAATATCAATCCAATGGTTGGTCATGCAACCACGTCCGAACGACTCTGCCAGAGCCGGTACAGTGGGACCGTGTCAGACACGGGCCTGGTGATCAATATACACCAGACCTAAACTCCTTGCCATAGCTGTCATTGTCCAACATTCTTCACTGTCCACATTCGAACTGCCTAGGTGAGCGAGCGTTTCAATACGATTAACGGTCTCTCCCTTGGCATTGGTTTTCATAAAGGAAGCATCCCGTTCTTCCTTGATGTTTCTCGCGATGCGATCAATCGCAAAATCCCAACTTTTTTCTTCCCATTTGTCACTATTGGGCGCACGATACAAGACTTTTGTCAGACGATGCTCATTGCTGGCGGATGTCTGAATAATCGCGGCACCTTTAGCACACAGGGAACCTTCGTTAATAGGATTTTCGGGATCGCCCGCGATCATTCTTATCCCGTAGGTGTTTTTGACCGGTATACTGTCCTGTTTGATAATTTGGTACTTTCTTTGTTT
>CAMTOM010000016.1 GCA_947074125.1 uncultured Desulfovibrionaceae bacterium | reverse complement strand
GCACACCGCTCCCGTCGCTACGCGCCTTGAGGCGGTGTGCTCGTGTGCCGTGTATCGTTTGCTGTGCATCTTATTCGCTGTACGGGCTTTTGGGATGTGCGTGCCCCTGTACGGGCTATATCTTTGTGTAAAAGACACTCTGCCAAAAACATTGCCCATGCCGCAAATAAAAAAAATCCGCCTCCTTATGCGGGAAGCGGTAATGTATCGAATACGTGCCGGAAAAGGAGGGATGTGCTCCCCCCTCTCCGGTTATTCCCCCGAACCCAGCCACTGGAACACCAGCGAAGCCGGAGAAGACCCCCCTTCCTGTTCAGGTTTTTCCGCCTAGCTCTGCTGTGGGCGTCTCCAGTCATCAGACTCAGATGTGCTTGCTACTTCATGCGTTCTGGTCAGTTTTCTATAGGTGAAATGGACATCTTCCAAATGCGTGAAATGTGCCATTGCAGGATCCTGACAGTTGAACATGTAATCCTTGATATTGATGATGATGGCGTCTTCCAGAGTCATGGTGTAGTAATGCTCCATGGTACCCTGTGCAGATGTACGGTAGAACTTCATTTCCACCTTGGGCAGACGTTCACCACTGGTGAGCGCGCGGAACAGCAATGGAGATGATTTGTCGATAACTTTGGTAATCTTCAATGGCTGGTGCACACGCTGACCCGTAGGCTGACCAGACTGAGGATCGCGGGGCAGAAGAATTTCGTGCTCAAAAGCTTCAATGAGAATCTCGTTCTCATGGCCTTCCTGATAAATATTGCCAACGGAAGATTCGGTGAAGTTGTTGGCGGTGATGTTGCCCTGACGCTCTCCGGTAATGGTCATATACGCTGGGGTTGGCATAGCTCTCTCCTGTTATGGGTAAATAAATATTCTGAGGACATTCCTTTTTCCTCAGCCTCGCCCCCTATAAAGCAAAGAGAATGCCAAAAATGTTATTCCAATAAATCAGCAACTTACAAATTTGCCATAAAAAAAGTGTCGCAAACACGACACCCTTTTCTGCTCGATTCTTTCCAGAATCACCCAAGCACCTCATATCATTAACAAAAAAGTGTCGTAATTACGACACCCATATATGCCCAATTTTTGCGTATTGCGAGTATCCTATTGAAATCACGCATGTTTTAGTGTCGCATCTACGACACTTGGCCTCAAAATGGCATCAAAAAAGCGAATTCTCTTCTCACAATTCCTCATAAGCACCCGCGCTCTCCATCGCTCTCGTCCTCTCGCGAAAGATCACAATCGACACCTACACCAGAGGATATTCTGCAAAAAGCTGCCGCGCCTCTGCCACATCCACTGCTATGCGCGCCTGAAGCATTTCGAGGGACGGGAACTTCTGTTCATCACGCAAGCGCTTCACAAAAAACAAACGGATGAACTTGCCGTACAGATTGACATCAACACTGCAATGCTCCTGCTCACCCGCAACAGCGCCTGCCTGCGATGCCTGCCTGCCCTCTTCGGCCAGTAAAAAAGATTCGATACTGAGCCCTGTTCCCCCAACGGTGGGATTTGTCCCCACATTGGTAACAGCCTGCCATAACGATTCACCACAGCGCACACGGGTGGCATATACCCCCTGACGCGGTGTCAGCACATCTGAAATGGCAATGTTGGCTGTGGGAAAACCCAAACCACGACCACGACCACAGCCGTGTATTACCTCGCCTTCCAGGCTGAATGTATACCCCAGCAAACGGTTCGCTCTGGCGATGTTGCCATTACCAATCAAATGACGGATGCGGGTAGAACTCACAATATCGCCATCAAAAATAACCGAGTGGAGGCGCTCCACAGTAAAGCCCAACTGTCCACCCAAGGCCGTGAGAACGGTAAAGTCACCACTCCGCCCGCGCCCCAAAGAAAAATCATGCCCGATAACCAGATGTTTCATATGCGCAGGAAACAACACGGTCTCAATAAAAGCCTGTGGCGTTAATGCGGCAAGCTCCATGGAAAAAGGAAGCTCCAGCAATATATCCACACCAGAACTCTCTAAAAGCACCTGCCGGTGTTCGCGGCTTGTCAGCATGGGAGGGGCATTGTCCCTGGCAAGAATGCGTCGGGGATGCGGCCAGAACGTCACCACAACAAAAAGAAGCCCCTGCTGGCGCGCCCGAATACGAGCACGCTCCAGGAGTGCCTTATGCCCCTGATGCACACCATCAAATGTGCCAATGGTGACACAGCTCCCCTGCACACAAGGGAATTGCGCAACAGAATGAACTATCTCCATGCTGTGCCTATCCCTGAGAACTCTGCGGCTTGCGACGACGGGAAGAAGACTGGCGCTTTCGGTTATTCTGTCCTTTCGGCGCAGCGTGTGCGATCCCTGTCTTCTTCGTGCTGTCTTTGCCTTCACGCCCAGTCGGCGCGGGCAAGGCGCGCAAACTTTTCTGGTAACACGCATCGAGCAGCATCCCCAATAAATATTCCTGACTCTCACCACCCTCACCCGCTTCCTGTGTGAGCTGGCGCACGAGCGGCACAAAACGCTGCAAGCGCTCTTTTTGGAGTCCTGTCAATTTCCGATGGCGCGCCTCAAGCACTGTCATCAGACGATTCCCCACCGCTGCCGCAACAGCGTCTTCAGTCGGGACGGGCATCGCCTCCAAAGAAATTTTATACGTGCGGGCAATACGTTCAAGCTCAAGGCGCTGCATGACATCCACCAGCGCAATCACAGTACCTGCCGCACCAGCACGCCCCGTACGTCCGGCGCGATGAATATACGACTCCTGATCTTCTGGAGGCTCATACAAAAAGACATGCGAAAGCTCCGGAATATCAATGCCGCGTGCAGCAACATCCGTTGCCACGAGAAATTGCGTTTCTCCTGTGAGCAAACTGCGCAATACCGACTCCCGCCGCGATTGCGAAAGATCTGCCGAAAGCTCTTGCGCATTATAGCCAAAACCCTGCAACACCGCCGCAACATAATGAACATTTGTCTTGGTATTGCAAAAAATAATCGCCGATGCGGGATTTTCTGTTTCCAGCAAACGCACCAGCACTCTGTCTTTATCCATCGCCTTGCACTCGCAAAACATATGGCGCACTTCAGCCACATGCACCTGCTGCTGCGACAGGGAAAGCAGTATGGCATCCTCCATGAATTCCCTTGCCAAACGCAACACATGCGGCGGATAGGTAGCAGAGAAAAGACAGGTATGAACACGATTTCGAGGCAGATAGCGCTGCACTTCCTTCATATCAGGATAAAAGCCAATGGAAAGCATCCTGTCCGCCTCATCAAAAATCAGCGTATGCAAACCATCCAGTGACAAAGTGCGCCGCAATAAATGATCGAGTACCCGCCCAGGCGTGCCTACAACAAGATGCGCACCCTTGCGTAAGGCCTCCATCTGCTTGCCATAGCCAACACCACCATAAAGGGCTGCCGCACGCAAACCAGTATCGCCCAAAAGGGTCTTCGCCTCACGCTCTACCTGCAAGGCAAGCTCACGTGTCGGAACAAGTATGAGCACTTGCGGTCTGTCACATGCGCAATCCAAACGCGGCAGCAAAGGCAGTAAATAGGTTCCTGTCTTGCCAGAACCTGTGCGCGACTGAATCATACAGTCACGCTTCTCAAGCAAATAGGGAATACATAAAGCCTGTACAGGCATCAATCCTGTCCAGCCCGCTCGCATACAGGCATCCTGTACCAACTGGGGTAAATACTCCAAACGGGCTGACGGCAGTACTTCTGCCACACTGTCCGCTGTTGTGTCTGTTCCATCCAAAGAACTGATGGAAAAAAGCTCATTATCATTCATAGATTATCCTTGTCAGAGCGGGAAAATATGTTGTGGCACCTTACCCCAGAGCCAGACTGGACGCAATGCCAAAGAAACAGGACTGGTACTTTTACCTCCTGCACCCCATTGACAGGCATATTCACCTCTTGCGAACAAGAGTAATTCGGCATATTCTTGTCCCTTTGTGGGAAATACATTCTTCCTCTTTTTTCTATAACGCCTGTTGAGGATACTATGTCCTGGAAAGCACCTGATGATTTTCGACCAGATTTTGCCAAGGGCAATGGCTTTGTTTCTGTTATTTCCTAGGATCATGCTAGCGGTTAGGTTCTTATGCTGGCATGGATGAACGAAGAAGCCTGGCAGCGCACCCTGCACACCGGAGAAGTTCACTACTTCAGCCGCAGCCGCAATAAACTCTGGCATAAAGGCGAAAGCTCAGGACATGTGCAAAAAATACATTCCATCCGTCTGGACTGCGACAGCGATGCCCTCGTCATTCGTGTAAACCAAATAGGTGGCGCAGCCTGCCATACAGGCTATCGCTCCTGTTTTTATCGTGAACTGCGTGAAGATGGCGTCCATATCTGCGACCCGATGGTGTTCGACCCCAAGGAGATCTACAAATGAACAAGCCTTTTCTCAAACTCGGCGTTCCCAAGGGGTCGCTTGAAGATTCTACTATCAGCCTCTTTGAACGGGCTGGCTGGAAAATCCGCAAGCACACCCGAAACTATTTCCCTGACATCAATGACGATGACATCAGCGTCTCCTTGTGCCGTGCCCAGGAAATGAGTGGCTATGTGCGTGATGGCGTTCTTGATGTCGGCCTCACGGGCATGGACTGGATTCTGGAGCGCGAAGATCAGGATAACATTGTCAAAGTATCTGACCTTGTTTACTCAAAAACATCCAACCGCCCCTGCCGCTGGGTTTTGGCGGTTGCCGGCGATTCTCCCTATCACAAGCCTGAAGACCTTGCGGGAAAACGCATTGCCACAGAGCTTGAACAGGTCACCCGCCGCTATTTTCAATCCCGCAATGTTCCTGTGGATGTCTATTACTCTTGGGGCGCGACTGAAGCCAAAGTGGTAGAAGGCCTTGCTGATGGTATTGTGGAGGTCACAGAAACGGGCACAACCATTCGTGCTCATGGATTGCGTATTATTGATGAAGTGCTCATTACCAATACCGTTCTCATTGCCAATAAAGAAGCCTGGAATGACCCTGTACGGCGCCAAAAAATAGAACAGATTGATCTGCTCCTTCAGGGAGCCCTGCGCGCAGAAGCACTTGTATGCCTCAAAATGAACGCTCCGGCAGCCAGTCTGAATCGTATTCTCGACCTTCTGCCTTCTCTCAACTCGCCTACAGTCCCCCCCTTGCGAGATGATAAGTGGCTCTCTCTGGAAACTGTCGTCAATACCAGTCTTGTGCGCGATCTTATCCCGCAATTGCGCGAAGCTGGCGCAGAGGGAATCATTGAATACGCTCTGAATAAGGTGATATAATCATGAATACCGAAAATACCGACGCTTCACAGGAATTTCTGGACTCCCTGCCTGAACTTGGCCCCACAGACACCTTTCTTTTCGCCTGTGGCCCCGAAGTTCCCTGCTTTAATTGCTGCTGTGCCGAGCTGACGCTGCCACTCACACCCTATGATGTTTTGCGCCTTACACAACATCTGGAAATCGACAGCGAACGCTTTCTCAATAGCTATACCCAATTGCGCACCTTTCCCGATACAGGCTTCCCCCTTCCCCTGCTCAAAATGCAGGAAGGCCCAGGGGAACCCTGTCCTTTTGTCTCCCCCGCAGGTTGCCGTATCTATGAAGACCGGCCTGGAGCCTGCCGCTGCTATCCCCTGGGACGGGCTACAAGCGTAGGAGAAAATGACACTATCGCAGAACGCTTCTTTCTCGTTCAGGAACCCCACTGTCACGGCTTTGATACCGGACGGCACTGGACTCCCAAAGAATGGCTCGCCAATCAGGAAACTGAGCCATACAATCTCTATAACGACAAATACATGCGCCTCATGGCTATGGTAAAAGCCTCTGGCAAGCCTTTAGAATCACGCATGTCATCCATGGCTGTTCTCTGCCTCTTCCAGCTTGATAAATTCCGCGAATTTATCACCAACATGCACGTCTTCAAACGAGTCTCCATTCCAGAGGAACGTCAGAAAGCCATACTCGAACAGCCAGAAGCGACACTGGATTTTGCCTTTGACTGGATGGAACTCATCCTCTTTGGACAGTCTCCCACCCTCCAAAAAACATAGTCCAACTTTACCAACCATACATTTCACAAACATCCCAACATCAAAAACCCCCGTGCAAGGCACGGGGGTTTTTGATGTTATATCGGGGTGCAGGGCATCATGCCCTGCCGAGGGGGTGTCGGGGGGCGAGCAGCCCCCTGACAATCTCACCCCATCTAGCGTAAAGAGGCTATTTCCAAACGCACAACTGCACGCTGCAAAGCGGCATGGGCGCGAACGGAATCCAATGTTTCAGCATTTTCTACCAAGCGACGTTCTGCACGTTCCTTGGCAGCTTTTGCTCTTGCTTCATCAATGTCCTGCGCCAACTCGGCAGATTCTGCGAGGACTGTCATTGTTTTGTTGTTCACATCGGCAAAACCGCCTGAAATGAACACGAACTGAGACTTCCCCTGAGCATCGTAGCGCAGTGCACCAACTTTTAAACCTGAGAGCAAAGACACGTGATGCGGCATTACACCGAATTCGCCTTCAATGCCGGGGCAGGAAACGTATTCTACCGCTTCACTGACCACCTTTTTATCAGGAGTGACAACTTCTAATTGGAGCGTGCTCATAGGTCAGCTCCTTATTGCCCCTGGCGCTTATTATACTTTTCAACGGCCTGTTCAATGCCGCCCAGCATATAGAAGTCACCTTCTCCCATGTAGTCATATTCACCTTCAAGAATGCCCTTGAAGCCCTTGATGGTGTCTTCAAGTTTCACATACTGACCTGGGGTACCGGTGAATGTTTCTGCAACGTGGAAAGGCTGGGAAAGGAAACGCTGGATACGCCGTGCGCGGGCAACAACGATCTTATCTTCGTCAGAAAGTTCGTCCATACCGAGAATGGCGATAATATCCTGCAATTCTTTATACTTCTGCAATACCATCTGCACCTGACGTGCAACAATATAGTGATCTTCACCAACAACACTGGGGTCAAGAATACGCGATGTGGAGTCCAGAGGATCCACAGCGGGATAGATGCCCAGTTCTGCAATCTGACGGGAAAGCACGAGCGTTCCATCAAGATGCGAGAAGGTCGTTGCAGGTGCGGGGTCAGTCAAGTCATCAGCGGGTACATACACGGCCTGTACGGACGTAATGGAACCTTTCTGGGTAGAGGTGATGCGTTCCTGGAGCGCACCAAGGTCTGTACCCAGGGTAGGCTGATAACCCACCGCAGAAGGCATACGACCGAGCAGAGCGGACACTTCCGAACCAGCCTGGGTGAAGCGGAAAATGTTGTCAACAAAGAGCAACACGTCCTGATTTTCTTCGTCACGGAAGTATTCCGCGCAGGCAAGAGCTGTCAGCGCCACACGAGCACGGGCTCCTGGGGGTTCGTTCATCTGACCATAAACAAGCGTTGCGCGTTCCAGAACGCCAGCGTCTTTCAGTTCGTGATAGAGGTCGTTCCCTTCACGGGTACGCTCACCCACACCAGCGAACACAGAACTGCCGCCGTGCTGCTTGGCAATGTTATTGATCATTTCCATGAGAATAACGGTCTTGCCCACGCCAGCGCCACCAAAGAGGCCCATTTTTCCACCTTTGGGGAAGGGTACCAGCAGATCCACGACCTTGATACCAGTCTCCAAAAGTTCCACCTTGGTGTTCTGCTCCACAAATTCAGGAGCGGGACGGTGGATGGGATAATATTTTTCTGCTTTCACAGGCCCAAGCTCATCCACAGGACGTCCGATAACGTTCAGAATACGTCCTACAGCAGCTTTGCCCACGGGAGCCATGATCACGTTACCGGTATCTACGACTTCCATGCCGCGTACGAGACCTTCTGTGGCGTCCATGGCGATGGTACGCACCACATTGTCCCCAAGATGCTGTGCCACTTCACAAATAAGCTCAGGAGCGTCAGTATTGTTGGGGTTTTTGATCTCAAGAGCGGTGAGAATATTCGGCAACCGACCGCTCGCGAACTCAACGTCCACGACCGCGCCGATAACCTGAACGATTTTGCCGATGTTTTTACTCATTTTTCGTTCGCTCCCTTTTAGCCATTCAACGCTTCAGCGCCACCAACGATGTCGATAAGATCGCTGGTAATGGCAGCCTGGCGGGTTTTATTGTAGAGCAGGGTCAGCATCTGGATCATCTCGTTGCAGTTACGTGTAGCATTGTCCATAGCTGCCATACGGGCGGCGTGCTCGCTGGCAGATGTGTCCAGCATGCCACTGTAGATCTGCACTTTGACATAGCGGGGAAGAAGTTCTGCAAGAAGGGCTTCTTCGCTGGGTTCATATACGTACTCACAGCGAACCTGTTCTGCATCATTTTCTTCTTCCACTGATGGTGCCTGCACGGGAAAGAGGCACAGCGTGCGCGGTGGCTGCTGTCCCATGGAGATGAACTCACCGTATACCAAGTACACTTCATCCATCTCCAAATTTTCATAACCGTGGATAACTTCCTGCCCCACAGCAGAGGCAAGGCTGAAATCAACAGAACCCATACGGTCACCATAGCCAAACAGAAGTTCATAGGACGACTTGCTGATGGTATCGCGTCCTTTTCTTCCTGCACAGATGAACTTGACTTCCATGCCTTCGGCTGTTTTTTCTCTGGCAAGCTTGAGTCCAGTGGCGATGATATTGCTGTTAAAGCTGCCACAGAGGCCACGATCTGATGTTACCATAACGATAACACAGACTTTCTTCTCTTCGTGCTCTGCAAGCAGCGGGTGAGCATTACCTTCCACCTTAGCTGCAAGTTCTGCCAGTACATGCCGATAGCGGGTCGCGTAGGGTCTGAAGCGTTCGATGCGAGCCTGGGCACCACGCAGCTTTGCCGAGGCTACCATGTTCATAGCCTTGGTGATCTGCTTGGTTTTGCCGACCCCCACGATCTTCATCTTAACGTCTTTTAATGAAGGCATAATAACCCTCCTACCCTAGGCCTGGAAACTTTTCTTGAATGCCTCAATTGCTTCCTTCAAACCAGCTTCCACATCATTGTCGATGACTTTCTTGTCTTTGAGACTGTTCAGAACAGTACTCTTGACATCGCGCAGATAGGCCAGCATTTCGCTTTCAAAGCGACGAACCTGATCTACAGGAACATCATCCATGTAGCCTTTGGTGGCTGCGAAAATAGACGCTACCTGTTCCTGAACAGGCATGGGAGCGTTCTGGGGCTGTTTCAGCAATTCCACAAGACGGGCTCCACGTTCCAGTTTGGCCTTGGTAGCCTTATCCAGATCGGAACCGAACTGGGCAAAAGCGGCCAGTTCGCGATACTGGGCAAGGTCAAGACGCATGGTACCGGCAACCTGCTTCATAGCCTTGATCTGTGCGGCACCACCCACGCGGGATACAGAAAGCCCCACGTTAATAGCTGGACGCACACCAGCATTGAAGAGGTTTGGCTCAAGATATACCTGACCGTCTGTAATGGAGATAACGTTGGTCGGGATATATGCAGAAACGTCGCCAGCCTGAGTTTCAATGATAGGCAGAGCTGTCATGGAACCGCCTCCCAGATTGTCGTTCACTTTCGCTGCACGTTCCAGCAAACGGGAGTGCAGGTAGAAAACGTCACCAGGGAAAGCTTCACGTCCTGGAGGACGGCGGAGCAGCAGGGACATCTGGCGATAGGCCACAGCCTGCTTGGAAAGGTCATCATAAACGATCAGGGCATGCTTGCCACTATCGCGGTAATACTCGGCCATGGTACAGCCAGTATAGGCAGCGATGTACTGCAAGGGCGCAGGATCGGAAGCGGTTGCCGAAATGATGGTTGTGTATTCCAGAGCACCATGTTTGCGCAGCGTTTCGGCGACAAGAGCTACCGAAGCTTTTTTCTGCCCGATGGCGACATAGAAACAGTGAATGCCTGTTTCTTTCTGTGCTAGGATGGCGTCAATGCAAACAGTAGACTTGCCTGTCTGACGGTCACCGATGATCAGCTCACGCTGTCCGCGACCGATAGGCGTCATCGCGTCAATGGCTTTCAGACCAGTTGGCATGGGCTCATGAACGGACTTTCTGGCAATAATCCCGGGAGCCTTGATTTCCACGGCGCGAACGTCTTTGGAATCAATAGGACCAAGGCCATCAATGGGTTGTCCCAAAGGATTGAGAACACGCCCCATAACCGCGTCACCCACGGGCACGGAGAAGATTTTTCCAGTACGTTTGACCGGATCGCCTTCTTTAATACCCGTATCGGAGCCAAGCAGAGCCACACCTACGTTATCCTCTTCGAGGTTGAGCACCATGCCCATGATACCACCAGGAAACTCGAGCAGTTCCATAGCCATGGCATTCTGCACACCATAGACACGGGCAATACCGTCACCGACGTAGAGTACGGTACCGGTTTCACTCATCTCTACGCGCTGCTCGTAGTTTTTGATCTGACTCTCAATGATACTGCTTATTTCTTCAGCTTTGATCTGCATGTGCTATTCACCCCTCTTGATAGTATCCCGAAGGATCGCGAGCTGCGCGCGCAAACTTGCGTCCAGCACCTGATCACCCACCTGGAGGAGCACGCCTCCGAGGATGGATTTGTCCACATCAAAAGCCAGCTCTATCTGCCTGCTGGCCTTCTTCTCGAGCATTGTCTTGAACTCTTTTTGCTTTGCAGCATCCAGAGGGATCGCGGTCACAAGTTTACCGCGAATAATGCCCTTTTCCTCTAACAGGAGCTTGTAATAGCAGGAAGCGATATCCTGCAATATGCCCAGGCGATCCTTGTCAGCCAAAAGGAAACAGAAATTGCTTATCTGTGCATCAGC
The DNA here is from genome assembly GCA_947074125.1 of uncultured Desulfovibrionaceae bacterium. Taxonomy (GTDB): domain Bacteria; phylum Desulfobacterota; class Desulfovibrionia; order Desulfovibrionales; family Desulfovibrionaceae; genus JAQVCS01. The sequence continues at coordinate 1,905 of CAMTOM010000016.1, read as the reverse complement.
CTTGATCAATTTCAAGAGCTTCTCCACAACAGCTTTCTTTTCCTCAGGGGTGACTACAGGACTTTTGAGAGCAAGCGCAAGCTCTGGGGAGAACCCTACCAGCCTGTTCAAGGCATGCAGAAACAGACCATGCTGTTCCAGCGTTTTGCCTCCCGCTTTTTTACCCAGCGCAAAAATGGCGCTGGCATACCTGCGTGCAACGACTGTATCTGTCAATTGAGCACCACCTTTGTGAGGGAGTTGGTAATCAGCTTGGAATGCTTGTCAGCATCCAGCTTGGAAACCAGAACCTTCTCTGCGGCGTCTACGATCTCATCGGCAATGACAGCCCGTACCTGCTGCAACACAACACGGCCTTCATTTTCTGCGGAACGGCGAGCCTGTTCCAGAATCTGGTCAGCCTGCTTGTGCGCTTCGGCAATGATCGCCTGCTTGCCAGCTTCTGCCTGTGCCATGCTTTCTTCAAGAATGGCCTTGCGCTCGGCATCAAGATTGGCAATACGCCTTTCAATTTCGTCAAGACCCTGTTTTGCGGCCTCGCGTTGGGCATCAAGGTCAGCGAATTTCTGCGCTATCCCTTCCTTACGCCCGGTGAAGTAGTTGACTGCAAGCTTGCCCACAAATTTCCACAGTATCGCTGCGAAAAGAATGAAGTTCAGCACGCGCCAGCCAAAATCACCCCAGCGCGGTCCGTGGGCATCACCAGCCGCAAAGGCCGCACTGGTCAAAAGGAGTACCAGTGCCGCAGTCAGTCCTGCGGTCTTCCATTTGTTCAAAGCACACCCCCTTGGTGGAGATTGCAAATTGCGGCTATAAAAAATGCGGCACACATCCGCACTTTTTTCCAAAAACTCTCTTAGGACATCAATTTGGTCGCAAGCTTGCCTGCAAGGCTTTTCACCTGGGCACGCAGACTTTTCAACGTGGATTCCGCTTCGGCACGCACTTCAGCCTGAGCACTGGCAAGCATTGCCTGTGCCTTGCTTTGAGCCGTTGCCACAAGAGACTGCTGTTCAACCGCACCCGCAGCGCGAGCAGCCTCGCGATTACGGGCAGCCTCATGACGTGCTGCCGTCAACTCGGCTTCATAATTGGCCAATCGCGAACTGGCTTCACGTTCAAAAGCCTCCGCTTCTCCCTCAACCTCATCCATTTTCGCTTTGCGCTCCCGCAGGATAGCTCGGATGGGACGGATAAGGAGGATGTTGAGAACATAGAGCGCAATGAAAAAGTTCACCAACTGAAAAAGTAAGGTGATATTCAGGTCTAGCATCCCGGCCTCCTGGCGCAATATTGTGAAATTAAAAACGTGCCCTCTATATGTACCGTCTTATCCTTATCATGTCAAAGGGTATCTCACATAAAAATGATTACTTGCATGCCTTTTTCTCTCCCCTTTATCACGGCAAAGTATGTAATCGTGCGCTCTTACGTCCCATGCAACTGCCCACGAACATTTTTTGGCACAAAAAAAACCTGCCTCAGTGCAAAAAAAATACTACCTCTGCGCAAAAAATCTGTGTATGCTCATACCAGAAACATCTGGAATGTCAGGGTACCCTTATATAACCCTCCCCTTCAAGATCGCTTCGACCCTACGAAACCGGGTTTAGCGACGTATTTTATCTGCGCTCTTTGAGCTGCTTCCTTGCGCATCAATGCGCCGCCACCCTACACCGATTTGCGAGCTGCCATTGATACCATCAATTTCTTCCAGCTGGACCTGTCTTTCAAAACAACTGTCGAAAAACACAGCGGCCAGTGCGTCGCCGACTCCTCTCAGTGCGGCGCATGGTCTGCTAGCTCACCCGCCGCTCTTGCGTATGCTCTGCATTTGCCTAATATCATGCGCTCCCTCCAGCTTGGCATGTCTACCGATGTGCTCCTGTCCCCATCTCTCTCGCT
>CAMTOM010000015.1 GCA_947074125.1 uncultured Desulfovibrionaceae bacterium | reverse complement strand
CTTAGCATTGCGCTAGTTTGCTTTTAAGCCAAAAAGCAACACATGTACGGCGCTTGACTGAAATGCCATGTCCCTATAACACATAGTAGAGTGAGTAATTTCGGTCGTGCCCATGAGGGTACCTGCGTTTGGACTTCGTCACCTGGGGCAATGCTATGGAACATTCTTTCAGCACAACTGGGGTCAACTCGTTATTGCTACTTATTGGCATAGCGGGGATGCTTTTCGGCACTTACAAAGCCGTCCAGCAACGCACTCAACTACCAAACTTTATTCTTTGGGGCGGCTTTGTCGACCTTGGCATTCTTTGCCTTGGCTTGGCCGCTTCCGGTGCTCTGGCAAAGACAGGGATCGTGCTTTTTGGTCTTTTCCAGCTTTCTTCACGCGCTCTTGCTTTTTGCGCTTCCAACTCTCTGGGAAAAGGTTTCCCAAATGCTTCACTAGATTCTCTCCAAGGAGAAGGGGTACGCAGACCCCTTATTGGAGCATTACTGGCTCTGGGACTTTTGGCAGCACTTGGCGGCTCTCCTTTCCTCGTCCCTGAAGGCCGTTATTTCATTGTACAGGCATTGCTCCTTGGTGGCTCTGCTGGTGCTCTGGCTGCCGCCATTATCATGGCTGTTTGCATGACGGTATTGCTCTGGCTCAGTGTCGAAGCGGTACGTACTGTCTGCCTTGATGCCACCCCAACGGAAGAAAAATCTTCCCTGGCGGCAACCCCCAAACGCCTCTGGTTGCTCGCGTTGGCTGTGGCGTTGTTCGGTCTTTTGCGTGGTCCTTTGGCAAATGCCATTGCCACGCATTTTTCTTATCCTCTCAAGCATGCTGCCTTTGTGCATCCTGCGTTTTACATTCTCTATTTCGGCGCTTTTGCTACCCTGCTCGTTGGCTGGAAACTTCCTTCCCTGCGAGGACCATTGGCGGTTTTACTCAGCGCCGCAGCATTAGGGGCAACGCTTTGCACTGAATCTTCCCCTATTGCTCTTCCTTTCCTGCTCATGGTGACATTTATAGGGCTGATCGTCAGCCTCTATTCCATGGGATACATGGCAGACGGACACAGAAAAGGACGCTACTGGTTCTTCCTCCTGCTGACCTTTGCCTCACTCGCAGGTATCGTGAGCACGCCTGATTTGGGTGCCATGTACGGCTATTGGGAGCTTATGACCTTTGCTTCCTACTTCCTTGTTGTACATGAAGCTACCTGGAAAGCTTTCACTGCGGGTCTCAAATACTATGTCATGTGCGCTGGCGGCGCTTTCCTTATGCTGCCAGGATTCGCCCTTTTTGGTGGCGACAGCACAATCATGGCTCATGCTGCCGCAAACTTTGCAGCGATGCCACCATGGCTCGTTAAAACAGCTCTCTTGCTTGTTTTGGCAGGCTTTGTTGCTAAAGCGGGTCTGGTGCCTCTGCATAGCTGGCTCCCTGATGCGCATCCAGCAGCACCTTCTTCCATCTCTGGCCCCCTTTCGGGTGTCATCACCAAGATGGGCTTTTTTGGTATTATTGTGCTGGCTTTTGGACACGCTGGTACCAGCATCCAACAGATGGAAGGCCTTTCTGACCTGACATGGTTTGGCTATGGCATCACCTTTATGGGCGGACTGACGCTCATTCTTGGTGAATACATGGCTCTGCAACAAGAAGATATCAAGCGCATGCTCGCGTATTCAACCCTCGGACAGTTGGGTGAAATCGCGCTGGTACTGGGCTTGGGTACATGGCTTGCCACGGCTGGCGCCATGGCACATATTATCAACCATGCCATTATGAAAGACCTTCTCTTTCTTGGTGCTGGTGGACTTATCCTGCGGGCTGGCAGCCGTAACCTGAAAGATCTGCGCGGGCTTGGCAAACAAATGCCCTGGACAGTTACCTGTATGGTTATCGGGCTTATCTCCATTATGGGATTGCCACCATTCGCAGGATTTTTCAGTAAATTCATGATGATACAAGCCGCTGTCAGTGCGGGCTACATGGGAATGGCGGCTCTGATTCTGGCTGGTTCGCTGGTAGGTGCCATCTATTATACACGTATACTCAAAACACTTGTTTTTGAAGAACGTCCGGCAGATGCTCCTATTGTTAAAGAAGCACCGCTGACAATGCGCCTTGCTTTGGCAGTTCTTGCTGCGGCTTCCCTGCTTATTGGCCTCTTCCCGCAGTGTCTTATGCTGCTCGTAGGCCCTGTTGCTTCTCTCTGTTTCGCCATGAAAGAAACAGATCACATGATCATGCAAGCCATTGCCGTACCCTGGCCAGCGTATGTCGCACTGCCCATTTTCGGCTGTATTATTCCGGCTTTCTTCTCTCGCAACCGTGTTCTGGCTGGCTGGAGTGCCGTTCTCGTCCTCCTCGTCACTACCATACTGGTACTGATTCAAGGACGTGACCTGGATACTCTGTCATTCAGCTTCGCACTTATTGTTCCATGTATCGGCATGCTGAATATCCTTTATGCCATTGGTTACATGGAACACAGTCACACACAATGGCGTTTTTACACGGCATTTTTATGTATGTGTGGCGGTCTTATTGGTATGGCTGCAAGCCAGCACCTGTTCAGCTTCTTCCTTTTCTGGGAAATCATGAGCTCCTGGACGCTCTATATGGCCATCGCTCACGAAGGCACAAAAGAGTCACTCAGAGAAGCGTTCAAATATTTCTTCTTTAATATTTTGGGCGCAGGCTTTATCTTTGTGGGTGTGTGCCTGCTTGGTGCGTACCTCCCCTTCAATGCCATGTTGCTTGTTACCTCTCCTGCCCTGCCCTCATGGGTTGGCATGATGGGAATGGGCTTGCTTGCCATCGGTTTTGTCATGAAGGCAGCACAGCTCCCCTTCCGCATTGACTGGCAGATGCATCCGGCACTGGCTCCCACGCCTGTTTCCGGCTACATTTCCTCTGTCCTCCTGAAGAGCGCCATCCTTGGTTTGATCAAGCTCTTTATGTTGCTGGGCGGCGGTTTTGCTCTCGCCAGTACGATGGGTATCGGCTACCATATCTTCCTGACAAATGTTGTCATGTGGATTGGGGGCATCACCATCATTATGGCTGCTACACAAGCACTTTTTGCCAACAACCTGAAACTGGTGTTCATCTATTCCACCGTTAGTCAGATTGGCTATATGGTACTGGCGGTAGGTTGTGGCACCGCTCTGGGGCTTGCCGGAGGCATGCTGCATGTTGTGAACCATGTCTTCTTTAAAGACCTGCTCTTCCTTGTTTGTGGCGCTATTATGCTGCAAACACATAAAGACAACCTCGATGCGCTTGGCGGTATTGGTCGCAGAATGCCTTTCACACTGTGCATGTTCGCCATCGCTGGTCTTTCACTTGTTGGCGTGCCGCCCACGAGTGGCTTCTCTTCAAAGTGGATTATCTACCATGCGCTTATGCAGGCAGGGCAGCCACTCCTGGCATTGCTCTCACTGATAGGCAGTGTCATCACACTGGCGTATATTGCTAAATTCCTCCATCTGGCCTTCCTGGGCGCTCCAGGAGAAGATGCGGTAAAGGTCAAGGAAGCACCCTTCATCATGCGTGTTCCCATGGCTATTTTGGGTTTGGGATGTCTGGTTACGGGTATCTTCCCTGGTCTGGCACTCTTCCCCATCAACAGCATTCTTGCGGAATATGGCGCGCCCACCTTTAGTGTTGCCATTACTGGTCTGCTGGATGCGCCAGGTGCCTGGAATGCAACAGCGCTGGCTCTCATGATGGGTCTTGCCCTCTTCGTTGGCTGGAAATTCGTACGCCACTTCGTGGATGCGAACAATCGTGAAACGGATATTCACTCCTGCGGTCTTGAGCCTGAAATGGCTGTCAGCCGCATGGGACAATCCAGTGTCTACGGAGGCCTGAAACAGGTCTTACGCCGTATAGGCTTCAAGGAGAACAGCCATGACTGATGCCATTCTCGCGCTGTTGCACATGTGTATTTTCCCTGGCGGCCTTTTCGCGCTGGCTGTAGGCTTTTTCTTTAAAGGACTGGATAGACGGATGGTCGCCCGCCTGCAACGGCGGGTCGGTCCTCCTCTGCACCAGCCCTATATTGATATCGCCAAACTGCTGACGAAAGAAACACTCATCCCTAAAACAGCCCATCGCACAGCCTTCTTGCTGGCACCAGTTATTGCCTTCGCGGGTATGGCGGTGTGTGCGGCTTTTATTCCCGTTCCTGGAGTCTTTCAGGGCTTGACTGATATGGGCGATCTGCTGGTTATTTTTTACCTGCTTCCCATACCTGCCATTGCCTTGATGCTGGGTGGTTCCTCTTCAGGATCGCCTTTTGGTGCGGTAGGCTTCTCCCGTGAGATGCTCATGATGCTCGCGTATGAAATTCCTTTGCTAGCTGTCTTGCTGGCTGTTGCCATGATGGCAGGCAAGGGTATGGGAACGGGAGCGGAGTTTTCTCTCGCAAAGATTCTTACCTTCCAAAGCGCTACAGGACAATTCGGCTTCAATCCTGTTATGATTCCTGCGCTTATTGCCTATCTGATCTTCCTGCCAGGTACTATGGGTGTTATTCCTTTTGATATTCCTGAGGCAGAAACAGAAATCCTGGAAGGCCCCCTCCTTGAATACGGAGGACCTTTACTGGCTCTGTATCATATCGGCTCTGCTCTTAAGACATTTGTCGTACTGGGACTTGGGGTTGTTCTCTTTTTCCCGGGCACGCTGACAGATATATGGATTGTCAACCTGGTGTGGTTCCTCCTGAAATGCCTGTTACTCATGGCTCTTTCGCTCACACTTGTGAAGTCGGCCACGGGACGTTTCCGTATTGATCAGGCGTTCTGGTTCTATATTAAAATTCCCACGGTCCTTTCCCTCATCAGCCTTGCGCTGGTCTGGTGGCTGTAAGGAGGCCCTTGTGAGCGACTTTCTGAAAAAACTCTCTGTTCGATCTCCTTGGCTTTTCCGCATCAATGCGGGTTCGTGCAATGGATGTGATGTGGAACTGGCAACAACAGCCTTTATTCCCCGTTACGATGTTGAGCGTCTGGGATGCCGTTATTGTGGCAGCCCACGTCATGCAGATATCGTCCTGATTACCGGTCCTTTGACAGCTCGTGTCAAAGACAAGGTTTTGCGCGTCTGGGAAGAAATCCCCAACCCTAAAATTACCGTAGCTGTGGGTATTTGTGCGGTTACCTGTGGTGTTTTTCGCGATGGGTACTCCATTAAAGGCCCTATTGACAGATACCTGCCTGTCGATGTGAATGTTCCTGGCTGTCCTCCACGTCCACAGGCCATCATGGAGGCTGTTCTTATAGCCAAGAAGCTTTGGATGCAAAAACTCGGAGTGGAGGAATAGCATGGCAAGTTTCCTCAAAATCCTTTTGCGTAATGTCCTTCAAGGCCCCAGTACAGATCCCTTTCCTGCGGGAGAAACATTTACGCCTCCCCGCCTGCGCGGTAAGGTAAAACTGGATCCCGAACGTTGTATGGGTTGTCGTATATGTTACCATACCTGCTCTGCAGGAGCTATCAATATCACGCAGCATCAGGATGGATCAGGCTATGACTTCACAGTATGGCATAACAGTTGTTGTCTTTGTGCCAACTGCCGTCTGTATTGTCCAACAAAAGCCATTACCCTTACCGATAACTGGCACTCTGCGCATGAGCAGACAGAGAAATATACTCAAGTGGAACAGCACTTTGTTCCCTTTGTTCCCTGTACGACATGCGGGCAACCCATACGTCCTCTTCCAGCAGACATGGCAAAACGCATTTATGCGCACGATCCTGATGTTGATCCAGAAATCGTTCGCCATCTTTGCCCAAAGTGTCGTCTTCTGGAAGACGCCAAAAAGCATATGAGTCCGATTGTCAAAGCAGAATCCGCTTCTGCTGACAAAGAAAAAGTTGCTGACGCAGCCCCCAAGGCCGCCACAAAAGCAGCTCCAGAGAAAAAAACGACCAAGCAAACCTAGCAGGCAGGAGCCTTTGCAATGGATATACAAAACACATCTCATGAACATCTGCTGAGTGCGCTCAAACCGCTGGCGAAAGAACAGCACATCGCGCAGCACACAAATGATGCTTTCGGTAACTCCTTTTACTGGTTCCAGCTGGACATGCCAGACAACCTTCTTGAAGCGGCACGTTCGCTTCATGATGCTGGAGCCCGTCTGGCCATGATTTCTGCCTATACCAAACAGCAGGAAGCAAAACGCAATAAGGAAGTTGCCTATCACTTCGAACTGGGCGGTGTTACATACACCCTGCTTGTCCTCTTATCTGACGCTTTTCCAGATATGCCTTCCATTACACCACTCTTCCGTAATGCGGACTGGCATGAAAGAGAAATGATGGAGCTGTACGGCGTGCCTGTACGCAACCATCCGAATCCACGTCGTCTGTTCCTGGATGAAACGCTGGATGCTGGCTTGCTTGGCAGCATTGTTCCGCTGTCTGTCATGATGAATGGAGCCTGCACAAAAGACCTTTGGGAACGCGTTATGGAAAGCAAGGGCACAAAGGAGAACAGCTGATGAGTGATAACACTACCACCAGTAAAACCTTTTCCATGCCTTTGGGGCCTGTACATGTTGCCCTGGAGGAACCTGTTTATTTTCATCTTACTATTGAGGGTGAAACCGTTCGCAATGTGAATCTGACGTCCGGTCATGTTCATCGCGGCATGGAAGCCATGGCAGCGCAAAGAAACTTCTTCAAAAATCAGACGCTTACAGAAAGAGTCTGTTCTTTGTGTTCCAACAGCCACTCATTCACATACTGCATGGCTGTGGAAAATGCTTTGGGCATGTCTATCCCACCACGCGCACGCTATCTGCGTGTTGTGGCTGAAGAAATCAAGCGTATCGCCTCACATTTGTTCAATACCGCCATTCAAGCTCATATCATCGGTTTCACCTCCATGTTCATGCACATTATGGAAGTGCGTGAAATCATGCAGGATGTAAAAGAAACCATCTATGGGAACCGCATGAATCTTGCCGCTAACTGTATTGGCGGCGTCAAGTGCGATATTGATACAGAACTCTTCTCGTACCTGAAAAAATCGCTCAATACCATTGAGCCTATGCTGCGGGAACTCGAAGAGATTTATCTCTCTGATAAAATGGTTATCGGACGTACCAAGGGACTGGGCATACTCCCCAAAAAAGATGCCCTGGAATTGGGAGTTGTGGGGCCTGTGGCACGCGGTTCCGGCATTGTCAGAGATGTCCGTAAAGACAGTCCTTATGCGGCTTATCCCGATCTGGATTTTAAGGTCATCTCCAATGAAGGATGCTGTGTTTACTCCCGCGTCCAGATACGCTTTAGCGAACTCTTTGAATCCATTTCCCTTATCAGACAGTGTATGGAACGCGTACCTGAGGGAGCGACCATCACCCCCATACCACACATTCCTACAGGTATGGCTACAGCCCGCACAGAAGCACCACGTGGTGAAGTATTCTATTATATACGCACCAATGGTACTGATGTGCCCGAACGCCTGAAGTGGCGCGTGCCTTCCTATATGAACTGGGAGGCTCTTGGCGTTATGATGAAAGATTGCAATGTGGCGGATGTCGCCCTTATTACGAATACTATTGACCCTTGCGTATCCTGTACGGAGCGTTAAATGCACGAATCCGCACTGGTGGCTGGTATTTTACAGGCAGCTCTGGACGAAGTACACGCCCACAATGCCACAACCAGCCATCAGCGTGTTATTTCTCTGGCATCTCTCACTCTTGAGGTTGGTCTGCTTGCCTGCGTGGAAGAACAGACACTCAAAGGATGCTTTGAAATTCTTGCGGAAGGCACGCTTGCCGAAGGAGCCACACTTGCTCTGCGACGAGCGCCGCTCCCCTGCCAATGTCGGGAATGCGGTCAGGTATTTGAGCTGACCAGACGGCACTTCTTCTGCCCTGCCTGCGGCAGCGAAAATATCACCTTTTCAGGAGGACATGGCTGCACCCTGACCTCTCTGGATGTGAACGTTGAGGAGACCCCATCATGAAAAAAACGGGACTGACTGAAAGAATTGAAGTCTCTATGGACAAATGTAAAGCTTGCAAACGCTGTGAAGTCGCCTGCATTGCAGCCCATCACGGCATAACCTTTAAAGAAGCTCTGAAAAGCCGGAATATTTTTGCGCCCCGTGTGCATGTTATCAAAACGGATGTCTTCAAGAGTCAGGTGCGCTGTCACCAGTGCAACCCTGCCCCCTGCTGTCAGGTATGTCCTACACATGCTATCACACAGAATGGAGATGGCACAATTGTGACAAATGAACACCTGTGTGCGGCTTGCAAAATGTGTATTGCAGCTTGCCCATATGGTGCTATCTCGCTTGAAAATCTTGAAATGCCCGAAGATTATGTTCCTTCCGATGTCCCCGCAGCCATCAGGCAAACAGCAGCCTCCTGCGATATGTGTCGTCATTGGCGCGAAGAGAATGGCAAGGAAATCACGGCGTGTATGGAAGCCTGCCCAGCCCAGTGCCTTACACTGGTTTGTTCCGATGGTAGAGTTATCCATGCCCCCAAGCCGGAGAAGAAGGCAAAAGCAGAAGCTGAGTAAGCCCCTTCTTCAAGGATAATATACAATAACTGCTCTTTTAACGGGGAAGAAAGCCATTGCAGCTTTCTTCCCCGAACATGTAAATGCCTGCCCCTGTAGCCTCTTATCCCCTCTCTCCCTTGACAAAGTCACCCCTCAGAGCCATCATTCAAGAGATAGTTTGTCTTTTCCCTGCTCACCCTTTCACCTTTGGGAGACTCCATGCTTACCAATATTCTTCAAAGCATTGGACATACACCGCTCTTGCGTCTGAATCGCATTGCACATGATCTCCCTGCTGAGGTTTGGGTCAAGCTGGAAAATCGCAACCCTGGTGGCTCCATTAAGGATCGTATTGCTTTTTATATGGTAGAACGGGCTCTTGAGCGGGGAGAAATAGAGGAAGGCGGCATACTGGTTGAACCAACCAGCGGCAACACAGGCATCGGTCTTGCCCTTGTCGCTTCTGTGCGCGGTCTTTCCTGCATACTGACCATGCCTGAAAGCATGAGTCTGGAAAGACGCAACCTCTTACAAGCCCTGGGAGCAGAGCTTGTACTGACACCAGCCGCAGAAGGCATGAATGGAGCCGTTGCCGCAGCAGAACGCCTTGTTTCTGAAAAAGGTGCTGTCATGCTTGGGCAATTTACCAATCTAGATGCTGTAGAAGCGCACTACAATACTACTGGCCCAGAAATTTTACGAGATACCTGTGGTAATATACATGCGCTTGTTGCGGGTGTGGGTACTGGTACCAGTATTACCGGTACTGGTCGCTACCTGAAAGAACATATCGAAAATTTCACTGTTATTGCTGTCGAACCCGACGCATCCCCCCTACTTTCTACTGGCAAAGCTGGTTCGCACGGTATTCAGGGTATTGGCGCAAACTTTATTCCTCCTGTACTTGATCGCTCACTGCTTGATGAAATCATCCGTGTTACCGATAACGACGCGTTAACAACCGCACGCCGTCTTCTCGCAGAAGAAGGCATCTGCGGCGGCATTTCCAGCGGTGCCAATGTCTGGGCGGCAACACAGCTTGCACAGCGAGAACATATGCGTGGCAAAAAAATTGTAACCTTCATCTGCGACACAGGAGAACGCTACATCTCTACGCCACTCTTTCAACACTCATGAGCAATCCCCCTCAGGCACTAACAAAATCAGTACATACGCTGAACGCCCAACACAATAAGAGAACCCCCCTGCCATGCCCAAAGGCATTCTACACCGACTCAAACAGTATCAGCTTTCGCCTGCCAATATCTGTTCATGGCTCTGTATCCGCGCCCAATATATTTTCAGCGCACTTTTAGGTACATTTTTACTCTATATGAAGGCCAAATGTTTCGGCGTTCGCTTGGGTAAAGCTTGCCGCGCCTGGGGCAATGTGATTCTTTCGCGCTGGCCAGACAGTCACATAGAGCTTGGCAATCACGTGCATATGGTTGCCTCATCCAGACGCAGCACCGCCGCCAGCCTTGCGCTTCCTACACGCTTACGTACCCTCAGCCCCGCATCCTCACTGCATATTGGCGATGAGTGCGAACTTACGGGCGTTTCCATCACTGTGCGTTCTACCTCAATTCACCTGGGTAAACGCGTGCTGCTGGCGCCCAATGTCATTATTGTGGACTCAGATTTTCACTCACCATTTCCCGCACATATGCGCAGTCACAGTCCTGGCTATGACCGCGACGCACCTGTCGTTATTGAAGATGATGTCTGGATAGGCATGAATACCCTGATCCTCAAAGGGGTTCATATTGGTGCAGGAGCGCTTGTTGCTGCGGGAAGTGTGGTGACTCGTGATATTCCTGCCGGAGCGCTTGCTGCTGGCGCTCCTGCCCGCATCATAAAAAATACCCCCGAAACTGAAAATACTTGAAGATCCCCCCCACGGTATACCATTCCCAGCAAAGTCATACGCTTTTATCAAACACAAAGTATGCGGCTCACACATGCGAGCCGCATACTTGGTAGAGAGTGGAGGTGTTCATGCGATGCTCCCCAGCCGCAATGCACATCCACAAGCGCACGTTTTACGGAGTTGAATAGTGTGCGCTAAAATCTGTAAATAAAACTCACATTAACATTCCATGCGTCTTTTATACTGTTTGATCCTACCCACTGCCCTGTAGGAGCCAGATACCCTCCCCATACCGATGAACTCTGATCCAGCCAAAGGGCAACATAATTGCTTTCTACAAGAAAACGAAGGTTTTCATAAATCTGATACTGCGTTCTGATACCAAATTCTGCCGCATAATCCTGCCGTGTCAGATAAAGGCCATAGTAATTTGCCGTGTTAAAATCAGCCGAAGCCCCTCCAGTATCAGGAGCAAACATAGTATACCCCCAAGGAGCTCTGGCTCCCTTGATATATTTTGCCATACTTGGACTATTTGTGCCGTTATAAAAATTTACATGAAAAGTATGTTTTAGATTCTCGATAACACTCACATCCTTGATCCGTGCTCCCACACCCCAGGTACCCACGAGAGTGGAACCAAGCAGTGCATCCCTTCCTAAACTATAGGTACCCAATGTACCGAATCCGGCCACACTGCTGGTACTTTCATTATTGGCTTCAATGCTGGGCATGCGCTCAGAACCATTTTTGACATTGCCATCATCACCGCTTGAATACCACCCATACACTCCAGGAATACCCCATGCAAAAGCATATTCTGCCAGAGCTGAGGCATACCAGCCACTCCGATTCAAAGCGCTCTGTCCTGTATCTATACCGCCATAGTTCGCACTCCAGGCAAATCTGAATGGATCCCATGCTGTGATTTCTCCGGTAATGCCCCCCCAAAAAGCCATACTATAGTCTTTGCCCGTACCACGCCCCACTTTGCTATTTTTCAGCGCATATACGGCTGGAGCCATCCCTAAACCTCCGCTTCCTGAAGCATTGCGCCCGTAGAAATCATCACCTGAACGAAAAGTATGAGTACCTGCCATTCCTAACATTGCCCAAGGGGTTACTTTGAATCCATCCAGCGAGACGGGAACAACCAGACCCCAAAGATCAAAATTGTCCAGATAATTTGCCTGACTCGAATTTGTCCCTTCCCAATTGTCGTTGTAAGGACGCGCCCAGAATGCGCTGAAAGCCAATGCATCATTATACTTGCCTGAAAGCACAATACCCGCAGTATCTGCATCAAATACCTGAGAAGCATCCGTAACAAAGTCAGGCAAATAAATACGCTGCAAGCCCATGCGAGTACGCACATCAGTATTGGGCAGACTCCAGTCAAGGTATGCCTGTTTTATCTTGACCATGGTACCATCTGTTCCTAGCGCACCTCCGGTTCTGTCCTGTCCCCAAGTTGTCGCACCCATCTCAAAATAGACCGTACCGGAAAGACGCTCTGAAACCGCTGCATCCAACTGCACACGTACACGGCTCTTTGCCTCGAATTCATCCTGCCCGTACAAACCCCATCCGTATGTTTCTTTCCCCTTTTCGCCTCCCTGAGAACGTCCACGCCCTGTAAAGTTGCCGCCACTTCCATATTCAAAGGTGTTAATCCATATACCCTTGATTTTAAAATCAACGGCCACACTCTCAGAAACAAAAACATATGGTAATACAGCACTCAATAACAATACCATGAAACTCTTCTTCATCATACTCCCCACACGGTAACAAATAGACATCTTTAATAACAAACTACCCCAGTCTCTTTATTATCTAGCACATCCTTCCCTATCCATACGCTACAAGCGGTACCCCATCAGAGACAGCCAGTGAAACGGTCATATATAACACAATCCCATCTTTTTCTGCGCAATATGTGTGCTGCACCTCTCCGAAGACATTACGAATTTCCCCCAGAATTTCTCCACTACATACGCTATCCCCTGGAGAAACTGCCGGATACCAGCATCCGCCCACTGTCGCCTCAAGATATACAGGAGCCGTTATTTCTCTTTGCTCCTGCTGCCGCTCTGTTGCTCCTTCAGGCAGTGACATTATCCCAAGGTGTGCCATAATTGCGTAAATATCTCTTTTATAGGCTTCGACTTCTTCGCGAAACCAACGCCCATTACCACCACGTTCAATCAGCATGGACGGCGTACCGTTTATGGCCGCACTATTATAAGCTCCGCTTGTAGCTTTTGATCGAACCCTCACGGGAACCGACAACACTTGAGCAGCTTTGGAAGCAGCCGCCACAACATGCTCTTCAGCCACACCTGGAACAAACACGAAAGGATACATGCTCTCATGCAAATCACCACCGTGCATATCAACATTAAAATCTGACTTCTCCTGCATACGAGCGAGAGAATATGCGAGGCGCTCGGCCATCCTGCCAGCAGCATTTCTCGGAAAAACACGGTTTAGGTCTTTTCCGTCTTCGTTCACATCATCAGCTAGTCGCGTCTCTTCTCGCGCACGATTAGCGATCTTCTCATCGATACGTGTACTCC
>CAMTOM010000014.1 GCA_947074125.1 uncultured Desulfovibrionaceae bacterium | reverse complement strand
ATCGTAGACAGGCACGGTAAAATGAGCTAACGCAACGATATGGTAAATGCTTCTCTTTTTTCTGAAACGGTTGAATTTGATGACCCGACATTGGCAAATGTCCTGTTTGGACCGCATAATGCCCATCTTGATTTGCTGGCACAAGCCAGCGGTGCTTCCATCAATTCCAGAGGCACAAAAATTTGGGTAGAAAGTGAAGATGCCTTTATCCGTCAGCGTCTCTGCAATCTCTTTGTGCAGCTTTACGGGCTTGTGCGGCAGGGAGAACCTTTGACGCAGCAAGATGTTGTTCGTTCGTATCGGATGCTCGAAGCGGATCCTGGCTTGAATATCGGTCACGTGTTTCGGGATGCGGTGTTTGTGACAACACCCCGCAAAAGTGTGACAGCGCGAAATGTCGCTCAAAAAAACTATCTGGAGCTGTTACGGCGCTTTGAGATGGTATTTGCTGTTGGGCCAGCAGGAACAGGAAAAACTTACCTTGCGGTAGCGATGGCTCTTTCCATGCTTACAAAAAATCGTGTGAAACGAATTATCCTGACGCGACCTGCTGTGGAGGCTGGGGAGCGTTTGGGATTTTTGCCTGGTGATCTTGCGGAGAAAGTGAATCCTTATTTGCGCCCATTGTATGATGCTTTGTATGATATGATGCCACAGCCCAAGGTGGCAGGAATGATGGAAACGGGCATTATTGAGATCGCACCTCTCGCCTTTATGCGTGGGCGTACACTCAATGATGCTTTTATTATTTTGGATGAAGCGCAGAATACGACGCGGGAACAAATGAAAATGTTCCTGACCCGATTAGGTTTTGGTTCCAGGGCTATTATTACAGGAGATGTGACCCAGATTGACTTGCCTGCAACACCGGTATCCGATGTGCGGGGGAGATCTGGTCTTGTTCATGCTCTGGATGTGCTTTCTGGGGTCAAGGGGATTGGCGTTCAATATTTTTCCAAAGAAGACGTTGTGCGTCATCCTTTGGTAGGAGCCATTGTGACGGCTTATGACAGAGCAGAAAACTGAAATACATCCCTTTATTTTTATTTCAAAGATTTTCCGGCATTATCGCACTGGGGGATATGGCTTGTGGCTTTTGTTTGCCACTTTGATCATATTGTCTGTCCTGACAGGTTTTAGCCCTGGAAGCTCTTTGCGTACTTATGTTGTCGGGGAAATTGTTGAGCGGGATATCGTTGCGGATCGTGATTTGCTTGTGGAAGATGAGCAGGCGACAGATGCCAGACGCAAGCAGCTCTTTATGCAGCAACCACAGGTGTATGACCTGACTTCTGAGCCTTTTACCCAATATAATAACAGTCTGCTGGAATTATTGGAGCATCTGAATTCCAATACAATAGAAAGCTATGCTGCGCTTGATCTCTTGCGTGAGATTCTGACGTACTCTGTTGCTGATGAGGTATTGCCGCAGCTCGCCAAGCCGGAAGCGCAACATTACTTGCTCAAAGTTTTGTTGCCAGAACTCAGCAAAATCATGTCTGAGGGACTCGTGGCAGATATTCGTACTGCCCGTATCGGACGGAGTGGTGCCATTATCCGTAATATCGATAATGGTTCAGAAATACTGCGTTCTGAGTCTGCCATGCTGCCCAACATTCAAACCCTGCTGACTGAAATATCTGCGCAAATGCGTGCGGATGCTTCGCTTGACCCTCAAATGCGGCGTGCTATCTCTGTTTTTCTTTCTTCAACGCTGCCTGTTACATTGACCTTCAACCAGCGCGAGACGCAGGGGCGTGCCGCTTCTGTGGCGGAAAACCTGGAGCCGATTTACTATCAGGTACGTAAAGGTGAACGCATTCTGCGTACGGGGGATCGGGTCAAGGGAGAAGATCAGGTCAAGATTCAGGCTCTGTACAGCACACAGGGAGAATTCATACAGCCCTGGCTTGTTATGGGAGCCTTTGTTTTTTCTTTGATTCTTTCTTTAGGATTCTTCCTGACGCCCAGCGGAAAACAGAGTTTGCCATCAAGTAAGGATTTAACCTTCTTTTCGCTTATTCTTTTTGTCTTTTGTGGCGGTGCCAAGATTATCAGTCTTGTCCTGCTGGGAGTGAGCAGTCCTGTTGCTGCACAGGCGTATATTTATGCCTATCCCGTTTCCATGGGGGTTGGGCTGACAGCCATTGTCTTCGCCGCCCGTCGTTATTTCTCCATAGCGCTTTTACTTTCCTTTTTCTGTGCTCTTATGTTTGGGGGAGGGCTTAACTACTTCCTGTATTACTTCTCCAGTGCCATGGTGATCACATGGTTTGTCAGTCATGCGCAGAACAGGCAGGATGTTGTTATCAGTATTATTCCCATGCTGATCTGGCAGTTGTTCTTCTTTCTGGGAGCGGTTGCGCTGGGGCAGAGCATGTTGCAGGATATTCCTTTTCTGGCAGGCGCGGCTTTGCTGAGTGCGGTTGTGGCTTTGCTCTCCCTTTTTGCCCTGAGTCCTCTTTTGGAAATGCTTTTTGGCTATACGACACGTTTTCGTTTGATGGAGCTGATGAGTCTTGAGCAAAATCTGATGCAGGATCTTATGGTCAGTATGCCTGGGACATATCATCATTCGCTGGTTGTCGCCAATATGGTTGAAGCTGGCGCAAAGGCCATTGGTGCAAACAGTCTTTTGTGCAAGGTTGCGGCGCTGTATCATGACGTCGGCAAACTTTCCTATCCTTCCTACTTTATTGAAAATCAATTTGGTGGTGCGAACAAGCATGATAAACTCGCGCCTTCAATGAGTGCTCTTATTTTGATTTCTCATGTCAAAAAAGGGACAGAAGTTGCCGAAAAATATAAGCTTGGTGAGGAGATTCAAAATATCATTCGCCAGCATCACGGAACACGTCTGATTCGTTATTTTCACCAGAAAGCGCTGGATATGGGAGATACGCCACGAGAGTCTGATTATTGTTATCCTGGGCCTCGTCCCCAAACAAAAGAAGCTGCGATTATTATGCTGGCGGATTCGGTCGAGGCTTCCAGCAGAACGCTGACAGACCCCACACCCGCTCGTATACGCAGCCACATTGATGGTATTATGAAAGGCATATTTTCTGAAGGGCAGTTGGACGAATCAGAACTGACTTTTCGCGATTTGCATCTTATTAGTGAGTGTTTTGTACGTATTTTGATGGGGATATTCCACCAGCGTATTGCCTATCCGCCAAGCGCTATCATGAAGGGCAAGCAGGAAGGGAGTGTCGAAAAAGGAGAAGCTGTCAAATCTGACGAGACAATTGCTTCTGGAAAAGATGGAAATGTAGAGTCTGATGCGGACAGGGTAAAAAATACAGAGCAGGGAGAGGGGGAATCATCTTCTGGGCGTGCCAAGGTAAAGCAGCCGCCAGTGCCTGTGGATGCGACAACGGTTCGACAGTGATGGCAGTGTCTCTTTGCCAGTATGATGCTTCTTTTCTGCTGCCGTATGATCGTGTGACAATTGTGCGCATATTGGAAGCGATGCTTGAAGGGCATGAAGCGCTCTCGGTGGATCTTTATATTGTGCGTGATGCACTTATGGCTTCATGCAATGAAAAATATATGGATTGTGACGGGCCTACCAATGTCCTTTCTTTTCCTGGTGACGCCAGTCTGCCAGCGACTCTTGTTTTTTCTGTGGATACTTTTTGTCGGGAATGTCTGTTATATGGGCAGAAGCCGACAGAGCACTTTCTTCGCCTGCTCAGTCATGGCGTGGTGCATATATTGGGCTATGACCATGGTGATGCCATGGACGCGCTTTGTGCTGCCATACAGGAAAGAGCGTCTCAGTGTGTGGATGACATGGAGCACGCGTTATTGTGAGAGAGTGAAGAATACTGAAGGGAGTTTTTATTGAAGAGCCGTTACGGCTCTTTATTTTTCTTTATTTTATGGAAAATGCTTTAGGTGGATTCTTGATGTTTGTGTGCGGCAAGAGCGGCGCACTGGAGAGTTCGCAGGAGTTCTGCTGAGGCGATACCTTTGTTGCACCACTCTTGGGGGAGAGAGACATTGCGAAGAATCTCAAGATCTTTGGTAACATGCGGGAGGAGGTTATGCTTGCTGTCTGCACAGACAACCTTCCAGAATGGTGTGAACATGTCAGCGCGGTGCACCTGCCAGAGAAGGTCTCTTCGAGTGCCAATGCGCAGGGAATGGTATTTGCCTGCTTTCATGTGCAGGCGGGCGGCAAGCGCTCCTGCGCGGATCATTTGTGTGGCAAGCGCCAGCCGTGTTCCCAGTTTTTGGGCATCTTTTTCCCCACGATGTTCATGCATATAATGATGTGGCAGGATGTCTGGGAGAGTGCTTGCTTTTCCGATATCGTGGCAAAGTGCCATCCAGACGGCGGTAGGGTCACCAGCTACAGCATCCATGATGGTTCCGGTGTGCCCCAGAACAGATTCTGTGTGCCATTGCGGTGGACCTGCGGGAATAGTGGCTGCATTGGTAAATTCGGCAAACCAGGGCAGAAGGGCGTTCATTTCATGGAGGCTTTTGAGAAACAGGGAAGGCTTGGGTGCTGTGAGACTTTTGAGCACTTCTCTGCCAACGCGCTCCTTGGGGAGAGTCTGTAAATTTCTCGTTGTCTGTGGGTGACGTGCGCTGGCGAATGTTTCAGGGGCAATGGTAAAATGAGGCAGATGTGCGGCAAAGCGGGCGAGACGAAAAATGCGGAGGGGGTCGTCTTGAAATGTTGCAGGTGCTGCCGCACGCAGTATCCCTTGCTGTAAATCGACAAGAGCCAGTGGATGGTAGTGGAAATGGGGACTCTGTGTATGGTCTTTTATGAAAGTATGTGATAGCAGCTCTGAAGGAGTGAGGGACTTGAGGTATTGTTCACAATTTTTCGATGAAAAAGTATGCAGCTTTTCTACATCTACCTCAAGAGCCAGTGCGTTAATGGTGAAATCGCGTTTTTCCAGATCTTCCCTGATGTCTTTGACCCGCAAGGGCATACATTCCATACCGAGCCAGAGGCAAACCTGTATGCTGCGTCCCACAAGAACTGCGTCCTGATGTTTTGTCAGGAAGTCTTTGACAGAACCGCTGAAGCAAAGATCATATTCTTTGAGTGGGCGTCCCAATATGATATCTCGCAATGCGCCACCGACAAGGTAATATTTCATGGCAATAACTTCGCACAGGCATCTTCAAAAAGAAAGTATTTCATTGGAAGACAGTTCAGGAGAAAACATACTTTCAGTTCCTGTTTTTCATTATGATGTGCTTTCGTCAGTGCTGGATGTGGCGCATGAACATATTGCTCAAAATGAACTGCCCATTTGGGGGAGTGTGCTTGCCACATCACAAACACAAGGACGCGGGCAGTTGCGTCGATTGTGGGAGTCACCACCTGGAAATCTCTATGCAGCCCTCCGCTTACCAGAAGAAGCTCCCTTTACTCAGGAAGCCGCTGCTCCTGCTGTGGGAGCCTTATTGGCGGAAGTGTTGTGTTCTCTTGGGCTGGATGTCTATCTAAAGTGGCCTAATGATATTGTGGTATTGCATGAGGGAATGCCGCACAAGATAGGCGGTATTTTGCTTGAGGAAAGAGGGGGGCGGATTCTTGCTGGCATTGGGATCAACATTGTTTCTGCACCTTCTGCGACAGTGCTGCGCCAGAATGCTGCCATGCCGGCAGGTTTTTTGAAAGAGCTGCCGGAATTCAAAAAAGACCAATTTGGAAACGATCTTGCAACCTCACTCCCTGCTTTGCCCCGCTCCCTCTGGCATGTGCTTGTAAAAAAAGCCTTCTTGACGTATAGAGAAAAATCGCCTTACCCCATGTATTGGAGACCTTTTGCCGAGACACGTTTGCTTTGGAAAGGAAAGATGGTTGTTTGGGAAGATGAGGGCAAGTGTGTTTCCGGACGTCTTCTTGGTTTGGGGGACTCTGGAGGGATACGTCTTGAGTTGGGTATGCGTGTGGATGAAGTTATGAGTGGAGGGATACGGCGGATAGAGTGCGCCGGAAAATGAAATTTGTAGTGGCCTTGCCACACTAAAGGATACGTTCATGTCCGAGAAGACGTTTGAAGAAGTCCAGGAATTTTTGAAAGGTAAAGCTATTCTTGTCGCTAATAGGGGTATCCCTGCAAGACGTATTTGTCGTTCCATCCGTGAGCGCTTTGAAGCTGTAGCCATTATGACGGCAACAGATGTTGACAAGACGGCTCCTGCGGCAGCAACCGCACAGGAACTCTTCTTGCTTGGGGAAGATCCACGCGCCTATCTGGATATCGACCGTATTATCGACATGGCCAAAGCTCGTGGGATTATCGGCATTCATCCTGGATGGGGTTTTGCTTCTGAAGATACTCGTTTTCCCAAAAAATGCATGAATGCGGGCATTACTTTTATTGGTGCGACCGCAGAAGCCATGAACTTGCTGGGTAACAAGGTGCAGGCGCGCAATGTTGCCCAAAAGCTGGGTATTCCTGTTGTGCCAGGCTCTGAGGACGCTGTGGATATTCCGACAGCAAGAGCTTTGATTAAAGAAATAGGTCTGCCCATTATGCTCAAAGCCGAAGGTGGTGGCGGCGGGCGTGGTATCTTTGCCATCCATAATGAAGAAGAGCTGGAAGATGCCTTTTTCAAGGCTTCTACCATGGCGCAGGCATCATTTGGCAATCCGCATCTTTTTGTTGAAAAGTATCTTGATAAGGTTCGCCATATTGAGATTCAGGTTATCGCGGATATGTATGGCAATGTCTTTGCCTTTGATGAAAGAGACTGTACTGTTCAGCGCAACCATCAAAAGCTCATTGAAATAACGCCTTCACCCTGGTCTGGTATGACGCCAGCATTGCGCGAGGATCTGAAAGAATACTCGCGTAAACTTGTCAAGGAAGTCGGATACCATTCTCTGGCGACAGTGGAGTTTCTGGTTACTCCTGAAGGGAAGGCTTATCTGATTGAGGTGAATACCCGTCTTCAGGTAGAGCATGGCATTACCGAATGTCGCTATGGTATTGATCTTGTGGAAGAGCAGATTGCGGTGGCCTTTGGTGCCAAGTTGCGTCTTTCTGAAGAAAATTTGCATCCCATGCATTATGCGATGCAGGTGCGTAGTAACTGTGAAAATCCTCAGGATAACTTTTCTCCGAACTCCGGTATGGTGACACGCTATGTGTCTCCTGGCGGCCCTGGTGTTCGTCTTGATTCCAATTTGACGGCAGGCTATCAGTTCCCCTCCAATTACGATTCTGCGGGTTCGCTTTTGATTGCGTATGCTCAGGATTGGGATAAAACCATGGGGATTATGAGCCGTGCGTTGGGCGAATATCTCATTGGTGGCTTGAAAACCACGATTCCTTTCTTTAAGCAGGTGCTTAAGCATCCCCGTTTTCGGCGTGGTGAGATTGATACCAACTTTATCGCAGATACGCCGGAGCTCATGTATTATACTGATCTCGCGCCAGAAGGGGAACGCCTTGCCCGTCTGGTAGCGGAAGTTTCTGCCAAAGGTTTCAATCCCTATGTTCAGTTGGGGAAATACCGTACGTATGATACGCCGCGTCTTGGATCGTTTGATCCTGTACTGCCGCATATTCATTCCGCGCAGCGTCAGGCGCCCTCGCCATATCCGCATCGGGACAGAAAAGCCCTGCTTGATTTTGTACGGGACAGTGATTTTGTGCATTTCACCGACACGACGCCACGTGACTTCACCCAGTCTAATTCGGGAAACCGTTTTCGCCTGGCGGAAGATGCGCTCATTGGCCCTTATCTGGACAATGCCAATTACTTCTCCATAGAAAATGGCGGTGGGGCGCACTTCCATGTGGCGATGCTGGCGAACATGACCTATCCTTTTTCCGAAGCACAGGCATGGAATCGCTTTGCGCCAAAAACCTTGAAACAGATTCTTGTGCGCTCAACAAATGTATTGGGCTATACACCACAGCCGCGCAATCTCATGCAGATGACATGCGAAATGATATGTGAACACTATCATATCATTCGTTGCTTTGACTTCCTCAATCATATTGAAAATATGCGTCCGCTTGCTGAAGTGGTATTGAATCGCAATGACGTTGTTTTCGAGCCGGCTCTTTCTCTTTCCTGGTCAAAAGGCTTTGATGTTGCGCACTATCTTGGAGTGACAGAGCATATTTTGACCATGACTTCGCAAGTGCTGGGGATTTCTGCAGACGCTGCTTCTGCTCAGATCATTCTGGGTCTTAAGGATATGGCTGGTATGTGTCCTCCTCGATTCATGCATGAACTTGTGGAAGCACTACGCAAGCGCTGGCCGCAACTTGTTTTGCATTATCATCGTCATACGACAGACGGTCTTTTTGTTCCCGCTGTGGGAGCAGCAGCTCAGGCTGGTGCTCACATTGTGGATGTGGGCTTGGGCTCTGCTGTACGTTCCTATGGACAGGGAGATGTGCTTTCTCTTGCAGCCTATTTTGAAGGAGAGTTGGGTCTCAAGACAAATCTGAATAAGGATGCTATCAGAGACGCCAACTTTGTCTGCAAGCAGATAATGCCTTATTATGACAGGTATTGTTCTCCCTACTTCCAGGGTGTTGACTATGATGTCGTCGAGCATGCCATGCCTGGAGGCGCAACATCTTCTTCTCAGGAAGGGGCGATGAAGCAGGGATATATTCACCTGCTGCCGTATATGCTGCGTTTTCTGGCAGGGACACGCAAGATTGTGCGCTATCATGATGTGACACCAGGATCTCAAATCACGTGGAATACCTCGTTTCTAGCTGTTACCGGAGCCTGGAAGCGGGGTGGCGAGGATGAGGTTCGCTATTTACTTGAAGTACTGGAAGAAACCGCACGCACGCCTGAAGAAGAAATGTCGGCTGAAATACGTAAGGCCCGTTTGGTGATTTATCAGGACTGCAATGATGCTTTTCGTAATTTATTGCTCGGTAAATTTGGCAAGTTGCCTTTGGGATTCCCGTCGGACTGGGTATACCAAAGTGCGTTTGGTCCGGAGTGGAAAACAGCGATTGCTTCACGTACTCAACGTTCACCTTTGGAAACATTGAAAGATGTGGATTTGCTTGCTGAAGAAAAAGCCTATTATGACCTTATGCGTCAGAAGCCTACAGATGAGGAATTTGTTTTGTATCTGAATCATCCTGGAGATGCGATCAAAACAATTCGCTTCAAGTCAGAGTATGGCGATCCGAATAATCTGCCCTTGCATGTGTGGTTTGAAGGCTTGACGGAAGGGGAAGACCTGTTCTTCACTGGTTCTAAAGGAAAACCTCACCATTTGACACTTTTGAATATTTCTCCGCCAAATGATGCTGGTGTTTCCATCTGCCGCTATATTCTTGATTCGGAAATACTGAGTCATGAAGTGCAGGTTCGCGAAAGTAAAACCAATTCTCGTAAAGGTGTTGTTAAGGCAGACCCTGCCAATAAATATCATATCGCTGCTCCAAGTAATGGTGATTTGTGGGTCACGTATGTGCATGTGGGCGATATTGTACAGGAAGGCGAGGAGCTCTTTAACGTTTCTATCATGAAGCAGGAGAAGGCTGTGCTCGCGCCAGTGAGTGGCATCGTAAAGCGAGTGCTTAAAACTGCCGACTATAAGGAAAACAAGCAGATGGTTTCTGTGCATGAGGGAGAGTTGATTGTTGAGCTTGGACCTGTGCCCAATCTCTGCAACAATGAGGCGTGCGGCAGACCTATTCCCTTGCAGGATATGCTGTACTGTCCTTATTGTGGTACTCATGTACAAAAATAGCTTTTTCTCACATTTCAGAAAGACAGGACTTCTTTTCCGGTAGACAGTTGGCGCATATCGTTATAAAAACGGGCAACACCAACTGCATTTGCCCAAATTCGGAGGAAACTATGGCAAAATCCCAACCCGCCACTTCAACTGCAAAAATGTCTGAAGCGGTAAGTATTGAGGATTTGAGCAAGAAAATCATTCTTACTGGCGCTGATATTGTCCGTATGGGCAGCGAAGCAGAACTGCTTGTCGGCGGTAAAAACTACAATACCGCTCTTATCAGCCAGATTGAAGGCATTCAAGCTCCATATTTCAGAGCTGTTTCATCTATTGCTTTTCATATACTGCTGGATGAAACAAAGGTTATCGGGAAGGTTGTTCGCAGTATTGTGGACAAGGAATACGGTCGTATTGACTGGAATGATCCCGAAATCAATCAAGATCCTGAATTTTTACAGAAACTTGTTCGCCAGTTGGGTAAGCAGATTCGTGAGGCTTCTGCGCAGCAGGAAGGACAGGCTCAGGCGAAATTGCGTACATTTATCAACAATGTTGTTGAAGGTTTTGCAACGTCACCTGAAGGTATCGACCAGCTTCGTAAACGTTCGGTACTGGTACAGGCAGCGATTCTTTCAGTGCCTTTGCCAGAGGCTGTCGCCGTTGCAGTGCGTGATGCCTATGAAGCCATATGTAAAGATGCGGAAGAAGATCTGGTACCTGTTGCGGTGCGTTCTTCTGCTGCTGGAGAGGATTCGGCGAAAAAAGCCTTTGCGGGTTTGCAGGATACCTATCTTAATGTTGTTGGCGCAGAAAGAGCTATTGAAGCCTATCATTGGGATTGTGCGTCTGCGTATAATCTGCGCTCCATGACATATCGGCGTGAAGCCATTTTGGATGCTCTGGCAAAAGCAGAGGAAACAGGTGATGAAAGTATTGCCTCCATTGCCAAGCAGGAATGGGCTATTGAGCATACTTCCCTGTCTGTCTGTATGATGCAGATGGTCAATCCTGTTATTTCCGGTACGGCTTTTTCGGCTGATACAGCTACGGGATGTCGTGGAACAGATCGTAAAGATCTTGTCAGCATTGATGCCAGCTATGGTCTTGGTGAAGCTGTTGTTGGTGGTAAGGTCACGCCGGATAAACTGTATGTGTTTCAGCGTGATGATGGCTCTGAAGTCGTAATTCGACAGATGGGCTGCAAGGGGATGAAGATTATTTATGATGAGAAAGGGGGTACGAAAGAAGTTGAAGTCCCCGAACTGGAAGCTTTGCGCTGGGCTTTGTCTTTGAATCAGGCAGAACGTGTCGCTCAGGGGGTACGTGCTGTAAGCAAAGCATACGGTGGTATCATCATGGATACCGAATTTTGTATTGATGCCAAGGATCGCTTGTGGTTTGTCCAGGCGCGCCCTGAAACCCGCTGGAATGAAGAACTTGCCGAGCGCCCCTCAACAATTTTCATGCGCCGTCTTGAAGTTGATGCCAAGGCAGCAGCGCAGGCTGAAATTCTTGTAGAGGGCAACGGAGCCTCCCGTGGTGCCGGACAGGGTACAGTGCGTTTTTTACGTTCTGCCCTGGAATTGAATAAGGTAAATAAGGGAGATGTGCTTGCTGCTGAGCGTACAGATCCTGATATGGTTCCTGGTATGCGCGTGGCTTCTGCAATTATGGCTGATGTGGGTGGCGATACCAGCCATGCTGCCATTACTTCGCGTGAATTGGGCATTGCTGCGGTTATCGGCATACAGCGCTCTGAAATATTGCGTGCGCTGGATGGCGCTGAGGTAACCGTTGATGGTACACGTGGACGTGTCTATCGTGGGCTGCTGCCTCTGCACGAAGTTGGTGGTGAAATTGACACAGCGAAGCTTCCCGCCACAAAAATGAAGGTGGGGCTTATTCTGGCTGACGTCGGACAGGCGCTCTTCCTTTCTCGCTTGCGTCTGCAAAGTGAGTTTGAAGTTGGCTTGTTGCGTGCAGAATTTATGCTGGGCAACATCAGCGTTCATCCTCAAGCCCTGGAAGCTTTTGACTCTGGTCGTCTTGAGGTTGTTATTCAGGAGCAGATCAGGAAGCTGGAAGCTCGTCTTTCCAAGATTATGCGTGAGCAGATGGCGGCTGGTTTGATTGTTGTTGATTACAATCTTCGCGAATATGTTGGTGCGGTAACTGGCTTGAGTGAAGAGCTGAAAGCTCTGGCTGCGACAGAACGTTCTTCCAGTTCTGAAGAAGTGCTTTTACAGCATCGTAAAATGAGAGAGCTGGATCATAAGATTGACCAGTTTATGGAAATGGCTTCTCGCCGTCTGGAAGTTCTGAAAACATCTGATTCTTTGGCGGATCACGTTCGCATTATTATGGGATATGAGGACGATCTTGCTTTGCTTTCTCCTGCGGATCCAGAAAGCACAAAGCGCCGCGCTGAAATAGAAGCGCTTGTGGAAGCCCATGTGGTGCGCATTAAAGATTTGCCTGTAGTGGCCAATGTATTGTTGGATATTAGCCGCTTGCGCGAAGAAGTCAGCCTGCGTTCAGGACTGAAAAAAGAGATGGATGATGTCCGTAATCTTTCTGACACTATCCGTACGCTCATTCGTTCGCGCGGTTTCCGCTCAGGTAAAGAGCACTATGTGCAGACACTGGCTCAGAATCTGGCTCTTTTTGCCATGGCTTTTTATGGCAAAACCATTATTTACCGGACAACAGATTTTAAGAGTAATGAATACCGCAATCTCCTTGGGGGCAACCTCTTTGAGGTGTATGAAGACAATCCCATGCTGGGCTATCGCGGTGTTTCCCGTAATATTCATGATTGGGAAATTGAGGCCTTCAAGCTGGCAAGAGGTGTTTATGGTGGTTCAAACCTCCATATGATGCTGCCCTTTGTACGTACTCTTGAAGAAGCTCGTGCCATGCGGCGCTATCTGGAGCAGGTACACAAGCTGCGTCCTGGTGGTGAAGAGGATGGGCTTAAAATCATTCTCATGTCAGAAATTCCTGCCAATGCGATTTTGGCAAAGCAATTTATTGAAGAGTTTGATGGCTTCTCCATTGGCTCCAATGACATGACGCAGATGGTGCTGGCAACAGACCGTGATAATGCGAGTTTGGGGCATATTTATGATGAAGAAGATCCTGCTGTGGTCTGGGCTATTCTGGTAACAATCTTTACCGGACAGTATTACCAGAAGAAAGTGGGCTTCTGTGGTCAGGGTGTTTCTAACAGTATTATCTTGCGTGGTCTTGTGGCGATTGCGGGTATTGCTTCTGCTTCTGTTGTGCCGGATACTTTTGCCCAGACAAAACAGGATGTGGCAGCGGTAGAAGCTGAAAATATTGCTCCCAAGGAATTGGGAAGCTGGCTTATCCGCCAGCATCACCAGTGCATTTCTGAATTGATGGAGAAGGCTGGTTATGGTCATATCCTCAAGAAATACACCAAGCCACAAGACATCAGTGAGTGGTACGAAGGCGAAATGCAGCGTTTGCATGAACAGTTGCGTGAGCATTTGGATACACCGAAAGAAGACTTTTACCGTTCGGAACTGCAAACCTTCCGCTCCACATTCCACAAGCCTGTTATTTATGCCACGTGGGATTGGGATCAGACGGTCAACGATGCCTTGCATCAGGCAGGCTTTGTTTCTTTTGAAGATCATGCGGTTGCTTTGGAAAAGTATCGCACTAAAAAATGGTAATCATGCCGTATTAGCGATAGAGTGACATAATAATGCGGGTTGTGCTCTTGGGCATAGCCCGCATTTTTGTTCTGTTTGTGCTGCGCCATGAAGTTTGTATCTTGCTTTTATTGAGGTATAGTTTACAACTGCGTGAATGAAAGACTTGTTTTTTTCTATGCTTTCATGAACAGGTGAGAGGTGCTCTGTTTGCTGATGCACTGTTGAGGCCTTTGACATTGTTTTCGTATGGATGGTAT
>CAMTOM010000013.1 GCA_947074125.1 uncultured Desulfovibrionaceae bacterium | reverse complement strand
CGCGGGTCTGCGCGAAAAGAGTGATACGATCCGCCAGGAAAGTAGCCCAGTGCCATAACAGGAAAAGACATTGGCGAAGATAAGCCTGGAAGATGGGAGATGCCGCAAGATGCAAAAAGGTTGGCAAAAACTCATCTTCCAGAATGATTTTCCCATCCTGCTGGCATTCAACCACCTTGGCAACAGGCATCTTTACAAAGCCATCAAGAGAGCCTTCATCAAACATAAGACGCAAATCCAGAGAGCCACATAAAATGGAAGCTTCCCCTGTCTTGTGCTCCTTATAGGCATGATGGTCTTTTATCAACGAGGATGTTCGTATATAGCGAGTGGAAAGCCCCATCGTACTTTCGTCCCTGCTTTCCAGAGAGCCCTCCACACTCAGTGGCAAGGTCAGCGAAATCAGCTTTCCTGTGACGCCAGGCTCCACATCCAGCACAAGGGAACTATTGCGGCCAATATCAAACAATGTGCCGTCAGGAAGAATGCCCTGCGCCTCGCTCAAGGCGATTTTGCCAAGGGCAAGCAGGCTTTCATCAAGCGCAAGCTTGGTAAATCCCCAAAGGTAGGGGCTCAGAGCACCACGTCGGCGCAACTGAACGTCAACATAACGATCCTGATGCTGCATATGTATGGGGCTGACACGCATCCCCTGCGTCCACATTACTCGTTCAGAAAGCATTTTTTTCTCCAGACAGCTTGGTTCCAAATGACATTATGGGCGTATAATACGTACGGATGACGGTGGTACATTCGCCAAAGGAGGCGGATTCAGCGTCACTGCATCACCAGTGGCAGACGGTACAGATGTCTGCGGGCGCGCCATGCTCTGCTGGAAAGACTGTACCGCTTTTTCTGGTTCCCAGCTTGATGCTTTATTGTCAGGGATAACCAAAATAGATGCGTCATTCAGCTCAATGGCAAGCACGGTCTTGCCTTCAGCCTCAATGGATCTGAGTGTGCGCCACTGTGCCCGCTCCAACTGGCGAAAGCCCGCCACGATACCAACAAAACGCGTATCCGGTGTTGGCTTGTACGATACCTTTCTCGCCTCACCAGGAATCATTACCAGCTCATCTGCTGCGATCAGATCTGCACCAAGCGTTGGCACCGGACGCTCAAAAAGAGAGGCAAAATCAGCCTGCTTGAAAGCAACATCCGTCCGCAATTCATACACCTTAACAAGAACGGGTGACGGGCGCCCAGAATGATCGGGATTCACATTGGGTTGACTTGCCAGACGCAAATCCAGCGAAGGTTTGGCACATCCAGCAAGAACTACAAGAACGAGCAACAACAGCATATTCAGAAAACGCATTTTCATGACGGATCTCCTTTGGCATTTCGAACTGGAGGCGGATTTAATGTACAGCCCTGCAACTCATAGGCACGGGCAAAATCTTGCAAAAACAATGCGGCAAGACCTTCATGATCATCCCGCAATGATTGATGCAAGCGTATGAATGTATGCCAGAGACGCCCAGTACGCCCAAAGCGCACCGGACCATTGGCATCCAGTCGTGCTTCCACAACCTGAGGCGCCACACGCTCCAGCGATGCGCGTACAGCCGCTCTTGCTCCAGCCAGCAATCCCATATGATGGCTGTGCAGGCTTTCAAAACCTTCGCGCATGGATGCCACAGGTGCCAGTACACCTTTTTGCGACTGCCCAAGCATGGTCGCAAGTGCGGCCTCTGGCGTGGGGCTGAACTTGAGAGGATTATTATTCACTCCCAATCCCGTTGTTGTGACAGACAAACGCAGTTCGTTTTTGGCTTCATTTCTGTTTTGCAAAGCGTGTGTCATACCATCTACAGCGGCAAGCAATAACTGTGCGGACAATACCAGGATTCGCTCACGCTCTTCTGGAGACGAAGGCGCTTCAGCAAAGCCAAGTGCCTTAAAAAAGGCATCTGTTTCCGGAACAGCCACAGTCTCCGCAGCCACCGCAGGTGCTTCAGGTTGCGGCTCTGGAGGAGATGCTGGCGGCGGCAAAAATGAAGGTGTGACAAAAACTTCCGTACTTCCCCCATCCCAATTATCCGGAATTGTGGCAGAATGTGCCGGCACAGCAACCATTTGTTCAGGCACAGCAACCATATGCTCTGGTACCGCGACCATAGGTCGGAATGTACTGATACGGGGGTCTGTATGATTGGAGACCATCACAGGCTTGGGCATACAGGTCTTTAAGATGTCATCTGTTCCCCCCAAACGCTGCTGGGCAATCCTGACTTCCTCTTCTTCCATTGCTGCCAGAGGATCAAGAGGCAATGGCTGCGAGAACATATGCACATCCTCACCAATACCATTCCCTGAAGAAATATATTGCTGCGGATCAGATGTCAGACGCGCCATCACCCTGTAATTGCCAATAGAAAAGCCTTCGCCATGCTGTATTTTGTGGCGTCGTCCCTTCACCATAGGCTCATTGGGCAATGTAAGAAAAATACCGTTGGCGCTCAGGTCTTCAATATAAAAATTCCCATTCTCAAAACTGACAAAAGCATGCTTGCGCGAAATCCGCCTCGACTTGTCAGGCAATACCCAGTCACACTCTTCAGAGCGCCCTATGTAACCACCAGCCTCATTGAACACATGCATAGTGGGAAAGGAAGCGGAAAAACGCTGCCTGCTCACTATTTCAAAAATGATATCCATGCTCTCCCCACCTTCACTTCTCTCAAACCATAACATCCGAAAACATTCATAAAGAGCCGACATGAAAACCACGCATTGGCTGTTTTCACAGTACAGCAACCTCCATTTCCATTATGAACGCTTTTCTGCTACGCATTCCTGCCTGCTGGCACTTCTCGCCCTGTTCATTTTCGTAATCAGACTTGTTCTTGGCACACCAAGCGAACGCGCTGCCTTCGATATGTTCCCCTCATTACATACTAGTGCCGCATTGATAAGTGACATTTCGTATGATGCGACCCGTTCACCCAATGTCATGCAATTCACGGCATGTTCGGCATCATGGATATGACGCCCCACATGCAGGGAATCATCACCATCCTGCTTGAAAATGACCGCATTTTCCACAAGAGACATCAATTCACGCACATTGCCAGGAAACTCATGTGCGCACAGTTCAAGCATTTGCTCCTGCTTGATGGAAAGCCCCTGCATCCCATGACGTTTCGCAAAGCGCTCAAGAAAAAGGAGCGCAAGCGCCGGAACATCTTCACGCCTCTCCCGCAGGGGCGGCATCTGAATATGATATGCCGCAAGCCGATAATACAAGTCTTTGCGGAACCCTCCCGCAGCAACAAAAGCCTCCATATCGCGATTGGTTGCCGCGACAATACGAATATCCACAGGATATGAGCGCACATCTCCTACAGGACGCAACTCCCGATCCTGAAGCACGCGAAGAAGCTTTACCTGTATTTCCAGAGGCATTTCGCCTACTTCATCCAGCAATACCGTACCGCCATCAGCACTACGCAAAAGCCCCATATGGTCTGCAATGGCACCGCTGAACGCTCCCTTTTTGTGTCCAAAAAGCTCACTCTCCAGCAATTGCGCAGGCAATGCCCCGCAGTTAATCTTCATAAACGGGCTTCCCGCACGCGGGCTTGCGGCATGGATGGCTGTTGCCGCCAATTCCTTTCCCGTACCGGTTTCTCCCGTAATCAGAACGGATACCGCATACGAGGCAACCTGCATAATCTGTTCGCGTACCTGCCGCATGGCCGCACTCTGTCCCACAAGCAAACGGCTTACCGTTGCTCCTTCAGAAGAATGGGGACGGCTCAAACGTGCGACATCATCCTGCAAGTCATGGATGCGCCGACCATCGCATTCTTTTTGCTCAAGCAAGGCAAATAACAGGGCAGCGCACGCACAAAGCGCATCAACATTTTCCCGTATGCCGGATGACATATCATGCGCATCCAGCCCACAACCATACAGAACAGCCCCGCCAATTGTCGCGTTGCCCCATGTCAGCAATGGCATTGCCCAGATGTCACATCCTTCTGCCCTGTCAGCCACCTGCAACAAACGAATGGAGACATGCGCATCCAATCCTGGCAGCAATGTCGTGCGGCAAAGCGTACCCTGCTGCAAAGCCAGACACAGCGGATCTTCCAGATTCTGGAGAGGAAGACTCTGCCTGTCCTCCCGATGTGCGCCCTTTTCTGCCGTCCATGAAGCAAACAGAAGAAGATTGCTGCGGGTATTGTCCAAAAGAAACACACCCACTTGCTGCGCACCAGAAAGCTCTCCGAGAGCTTGCGCCAGCAAAAGAGAGGCGGCATCAGACCCGGAAGCAAGACGCAATTTCTCAAGCCAGAGGGAGCATGTATTCATAGCACCCCGCATAAACCACGTATCTTTTCCTGTGCGACGTTTTCTTTATACGAACAATACGCTAGCGAAGCTCGCACACGAAGCTTCCTGCTGCCGCATCCACATCAATATGTAGCGAAGACACGCCTCTTCCATCCAATGACGCGAGTAATGTCGTGGCTATACGCGGCAGCAAATTGGCATTGATAATATGATCAATATTGCGCGCCCCTGTATCCACAGCAGTGCAGCTTGCAGCAATGTTGTTTACAACAGCATCCGCCCATACCAGTTCCAGCCTGTGCCGTTGACGCAAACGCTCTGCCACAAAGGAGAGCTTCATACCGACCAGCTCTTTCAGAATCTCTGGACGAATGGGCAGGAAAGGCACAATTGTCATGCGTCCCAGCAAAGCAGGACGGAAAAACTGCGTCAGGGCAGGACGCAAGGCTTCCAGCGTCTCTTCAGGAGAAGCCACCTCTCCATCCTCAAAAAGCGCCGTCACAATATCGCTACCAAGATTGGACGTCATAAAAATCATGGTATTGCGAAAATCAATCTCGCGCCCCTCACCATCTGCCAGAATCCCTTTATCAAAGACCTGGTAAAACAGATTGAGGACATCAGGATGTGCTTTTTCCACTTCATCAAAGAGAACAGCACTATAAGGCTGACGCCGTACCGCTTCTGTCAGGCGTCCTCCCTCACCATAGCCAACATAGCCAGGAGGTGAGCCAATCAGGCGCGAAACCGTATGCTTTTCCTGAAATTCGCTCATATTGATGCTGACAAGCATACGCTCGCCGCCATACAGCTCATCTGCGACAGCCAGAGCGGTTTCTGTCTTGCCCACACCTGAAGGCCCCACGAAAAGGAAAATTCCTGTGGGGCGTGTCGGACTGTCCAAACCCGCATGTGCCGCTACGGCTGCTTTTTCAATGGCATCCAGAGCGTGTTCCTGACCACGAATACGATGTCCCAGCGTTGCGCTGAGCGAACTCACAGACGCCACACCAGAACCACTCAGCTTGCCTTTGGGAATACCTGTCCACTCGGCAACAATCTCCACAACAAGCTCAGGATCAACTTCATGAAACACCAGCGGCGCATCGCCTTGCAGGCGCGCCAGATCATCAAGCAGCGTTTCCAGGGAGGGTGTCGGGGGCACAATCTCTTCCCCGCCCTCGCCCTCTGCGACATTTTCAGTGGCACTCTCACCAGCACGCAAACGCAAAATGGCATCCACGAGCTGTTTTTCCCGCTGCCAGCGTCCTTCCACTTCCTCAATCTGCACACTCAAATCAGCCGCATTCTGCTGCAATGCCGCATGGCGCAATGCGCTGTCCTCGCCAGGAACCTGCGCTACAGCCTGACAGCGATCACGCTCCAAAGCCGCCAGCTCACGACGCACCGAAGCCAGATCTTCTTCAAGCCTTTCCAGTATTGCCGGCTTTGCCCCCAAACTTACCCGCACACGCGCACACGCGGTATCCATAACATCAATGGCCTTGTCGGGAAGATGGCGCCCGCTGATATAGCGTCCCGCCAATTCTGCCGCACGCATAACAGCATCATCGCGCACGTAGACTTTGTGGGTCTTTTCATAATGGGGCACAATACCACGCAGAATGGTCACAGTTTCTGCAACCGAAGGCTCTCCCAGACTGACAAGCTGGAAACGCCGAGCCAGTGCCGCGTCTTTTTCAAAATACTTTTTGTACTCGCTCCAGGTTGTCGCCGCAATGGTACGCATTTCCCCGCGAGCCAGCGCCGGCTTGAGCAGGTTTGCCCCGTCACCGCCGCCAGCCTGATTGCCAGAACCAACAAGAGTATGTGCCTCATCAATAAACAGTATCGTAGGCACAGATGCGGCTTTGACTTCATCAATAACAGCCTTGAGACGCTTTTCAAACTCACCCTTTACGCTGGCTCCTGCTTGCAGGCGTCCCATGTCCAGACCGACAATGCGCACACCAGCAAGAGCATCAGGCACATCACCTTCCACAATCTTACGCGCAAGCCCCTCTACCACAGCGGTTTTTCCCACACCTGGGTCACCTACCAGTATGGGATTGTTCTTGCGGCGGCGCGTCAGAATATCTGTCATCAGGCGGATTTCCCGTCCGCGAGCGAACACGGGATCCGTTTTGCCTGCCCGTGCTTCTTCGGTAAAATCAACGGCATATAGTTGTAAAGCGCTTTGCCCCTGTGTGCTGGCAGCAGGACGTGCAGGATTTTTTTCCATGTGCAAGCCTTCCAGCAAAGCCCGAAGCTGATCTGCAGAAATATTGTTAAGCTCCTGGAAAAAGGGAAATACCCCATAACGCACAGGATTCAGCAATACTGTCAAAACAAGCGTTCCGACATCAACATACTTTTGGTGCATCTCAAGGGTCGCCAGCAAATACGCTTCCTGCAAAAACTGACACAGCAGCACAGAAAATACAGGACGCTCCGTCTGACGGGACTCTACAGGACGCCCTTGTGCCAGCAGTTCACGAAAACGCTCCTCACTGCATTCAAACTGCGCCAGAATGCGTTGCATTTCTTCCAGTGAGACCAGCGACTCAAAATAGTCATCAATGGTGATTTCATGCCCGCCACGCCCAGCACAGGCGACAGCAGCAGCTTCCAGGGCATCACGGCAGGAAGCGTCCAAAGAAGCGACAAGAGCAGCCAGATTGATATTTGCCATGCGCTCACATCTCCTGATGGTCTGTTTCCAGAATAATAGCTCCGTCTCCCCCTTCACCAGCCCAAGTAGACCAGCCCAGACGGCATTCATTATCATCATCAAGACACCAGGGGCGTATCTCATCTGGCAGCAAGCGCAGCTCCACATCAAATTCAAGGCGCGACTTCAGCACAAATCTTACCAGCGTTTGCAGATCTCGAAAATTTTTTTCCAGAGGCAAAAAGGAATTAAAGCGCTCCCATGTCAGCTTTGTGATGCTCACGCGAAATTTTCCTGTCTGATCCGGCACTTCCTCGCCAAGAATAAAATCTTCTCCCAGCGTACAGCCGCTCTCTCCCAAGCGACTTTGCTGGTCTTTTGGCACAGCTACCCAGCGCGTGATGCAGGGAATAATGCTGATAGACTCCCACCCAAAGTAGTGTCGCAATACCTCTTCCAGCGTTCCAGGCGCATCACTGTTAAAGGCAATCAGCCCCATATATGGCATCAATTTTGGCCAGTGCAGCTCTTTTACGCCTCTGACCTCCTTATGCCCTGCACCAATGAAACTGAAAAAACGACTGGAAAGCCTGTCTGACGCACGCGCTTCATACTGCGCGTAGTATCGGTATTTAATCCACGTATCATGCAGAAGCGATACCAGACGGTGATTAAAAATATCAAAAAAATCCCGCAGCGCATCTGCCTCATCAACATGCTGCGCCACATGATCCGTAAAATAGCTTGGCAAAGGCGATGCAGAACCATGCAAGCCCATCAGGTTCAGCATCAGGCTGACGCGCGGCTCATTACGCTTGTCAAAGGTGATCGCAAGCTCCTGAATATCCCCCGGAGGAAATGCAAGAGACGGATTCACCGTATAGCGAAAGGATTCCGGCGACAGTACATAGCCCTTGCTCCGCAAGCAACGCCTGGCAATATCCACAGCCTGAGGAAAAGAGAATGAACCCGGAGTCGCCCGCAGCTCATCGAGTAAGGGGGTTTCCTGCCAGATGCTCTCTTGATCATCTATATGGTCATGTTGCCCAGTCTGGCTGGCCATGTGTACTCTTCCCCCCTGGAAGCTTCTTCCACAATAAGCTGATGAAAACTGTTTACGGTGGCATACAGTGCTAAAAATTCATTGAGGACAGACGCAAAAAGGAACATGGCACCCTCACAACTGAAGGCGCGCTGATCCAGCACAAGCCGACTCTGTGTCCCCCTGACAGGCAGGCCATTATGAATGCGGTCACAAGGCCTCGCCACAATGCGCAACATGCCCTTAAGTGTTTTTTCCAATACTCTGGCTCTTGGTCTGTCGTAGGGTGCGCGAAAATCATACGCACGAAGAACAACACGCAAAGCCCGCACGTCAGTCAGCGAAATATGATTTAATGACATATTGGAAATGAGACGCCACAGAATATCCCCCTCAAGAGGCGGATTGAAAGAAGGGATCACAGGCATAATATTTGTGAAGGGTATGCTATCTTCAGGATTCCCCTTGGCAACGCAAATATCACCCACCTGCAACTTTCCGGGCAGCGATCTGTTGGTACATGTCAGTTGGAGAAAGATAGTTTCCGTCTGGGGAATTGTGCTCCCTTCAATATCCTGCACAAAAGAAATATAGGTTTCTGTCCCTTCATCGCCATGTGATGGACGTATGCGCAGGCGATAATAAGAAACATTATCCCCCGTTTCTGGCTCATGATCAAAAGACTCGAAAGGCAGATAGCGCCTCTTAATAATATTTTCCTTCCAGGTTTCCACATGATCGACGCTATAAACCGCATAATGATAGGGCTGGCGCGGTTCTGGCACAATACGGTATTCTGTTCTGCGCTGATCAAGAGGCAGAGGCGAAGCCGCCAGAGGAAAAAGATTCACGACAGGCGTACAGAACAGGCGCCAGTTGTCCATCCGAAAGGATTCGTATGCTTCAGGCAGCTCATTGAAGACGAAGCGTATTTCAAAATCCGCAACATTATGAAACGAGTGGAAAGCCTCAGTATTGAGTCCCTGCTCCAGACCCGATACCTCAACAAAGAAAAACTTTTCAGGAAAGCAAAAATATTCCTGCAAGATTCTGTACCCGGGAAAAGTCGCTTCAGGATAGGGATAGAGCGCCTCATCCTCATCAAATCCCATAGGGCGCAGATTGCTTGCGGGCAATACCGCCACAACGCGCTCTTCCATGGTATCACTGCGCAACACAATGCGAATTTCGCGCAAACGGTTCACCAGCGAAAAATAGAGCGTGTGCACCACCAGCGGATCTCCCACCAGGAAAAAGCGCAGGCGGGAAAAAGAAATACTCGGTAATGGGGTCTCGATGGTTTTGAAGCGCAAACAAATGACGCCTTCATTCCCTTCCTCGACAACACGCATATCCGAGATTTTAATGGGGAGAAGATCCGCATCGTACACCGTGCGGAATGTGCAGCTTGTGCCTTCTACTTCCCGTGCGCCCACCAATGTGCCCCGTTTGACAGTTCCTTTGAACGCGCTCTGTGTGGTTGGCTGATACTGGATAATACTGCATGCCGGAATGGGGCGCAGATAATTGGGCCAGAGTAAGGAAAAGAGGGAGTGTGTGATTTCGGGAAGCTCATCATCAAGCTTCTGGCGCAAACGCCCAGACAGAAAAGCAAAAGCCTCCAGAATGCGCTCCACATCAGGATCACGTCCCAACGTGCCCAGTGCTGGCGCAAGAGCCGGATTGCGTTCGGCGTACTCTCTGCCAAGCTCACGCAAGGCAAGCAGCTCTTCTTGATAATAGCGGTTAAAAACGCTCATCCCCCACCCCGAAACTTGTCATTCTCAAAATACACATTCCACTGCCAGGGCAGCAGCTCTTCTCCCGCACCGGTCTTTTGTGCATCAATATGGAAACCAAGCGCAAATGTCGCGTCTGACAAAGGACGATAGGTAACCTCAACATTCTGCAGACGCGGCTCATAAGCAGCGATTGAATGTTCAAGCGATTCACATATCAACTTCACAAGTTCCGAGCGGGACTGTCTCAAATCGTTCAAATCGGGGAGTCCGTATTCAGGCAGTGTCGATACCGCACCCTGCCGCGTAATAAACATACGCAACAAATGCTGACGAATGGACTCGTCTTCATCAAAGTGCGCATAGCTTTCACTACCCGTCAACCGTTCAAACAGACTCCCCGACATGGATTATTCCTGTTCCAGCTTGCCCACAAGCGAGAGGTCAAAATAGGCTCCCATGAATTTGAAATGGGGGCGCACTTTAATGGAAGAACGATACCAGCCTGGATCTCCCTCAACCTCAGTCACTTCAATGTGCGCTTCACGCAGGGGGCGACGACTGCGGATATCGGAACTTGGATTTTCCTGATCCGCCACAAACTGGCGTATCCAGTTGTTCAGTTCGCGCTCCATGTCCACCCGTTCTTTCCAGGAACCAATATGCTCGCGCTGCAACACTTTGACGTAGTGCGCCAGGCGGGAAACAATAAACAGATACGGCAGTTGCGCTCCCAGACGATAATTGAGTTCTGCGCGCCGTCCTTCTTCAGACGTGCCAAAGAACTTTGGCTTCTGACAGGAATTTGCGGAGAAAAATGCCGCATTGTCCGAGCCCTTACGCATGGTCAGGGCAATAAAGCCCTGCTCCGCCAGCTCATATTCGCGCCTGTCAGAAATCAGCACTTCTGTGGGGATTTTCATTTCAATATCACCCAGCGACTCATACAGGTGCACAGGCAAATCTTCTACGGCACCACCAGAGCGCGGCCCAATGATATTGGCTGCCCAGCGGTATCTGGCAAAGCTCTCTGTAATGCGTGTGGCAAAAGCCCAGGCAGCGTTGCCCCAAAGGAAATTGGCATGTCTGTCATCCACATTTTCCTTGTACACAAAAGCCCGCACGGGATTTTCTTCAGGATCATAAGGCTGACGCAGCAAAAAGCGCGGCAGTGTCAAGCCCACATAGCGCGCGTCTTCTGATTCGCGGAAGCTCTGCCACTTGGCATAGCGCGTTCCACTGAATACATCCTGAAGATCCTTCAGGGCAGGCAGGCGCTCAAAGCTTTCCCGCAAGCCAAAAAACTCAGGAGAAGCGGCAGCAATAAAGGGCGAATGCGCCATCGCGGCGACTTTGGAAATATTCTCCAGCAAGCGCATATCAATGGCGGACGGTCCGAAATAGTAATTCCCGATCATCGTACCCACAGGCTTGCCACCGAACTGACCGTATTCTGCCGTATACACTTGCTTATAGAGCGCAGACTGTACGATTTCTGCGGCATCCAGAAAGTCATCCAGCAGCTCGTCTTTGGTGACATTGATAAACTCAACAACCACATTCTCGCGAAAATCCGTGCGATCTGTCAGCAGCTTCAAGCCGCGCCATGCCGATTCCAGCGCCTGAAAAGCCTCATGGTGCAGCACAAGATCCGTAAACTGGGAAAGTCTGCGGTCAATGTCTGCAATCAGACTGTTGATTGTTGCGCGGTTCACACGCTCACCCGCCACTTCGGGCGTCAGCATGGAAACGATAGCACCAATCCCCAGACGCGCTTCTTCGTATTCTTCGCTTTCGGGAGCGAGATTGGTTTCACTGATAATCTGTGCGAGCAACGAATCCGATGACAAAAATTCGAATTCCGCCTCATCCTTCATCTGACTCATACGCCTATGCTCCTTGGAGATGTGAGCGAGTGCTCCTGTTTAGTCGGTATCCTTATCTGTCACGCCCGTATCATCTTTCGCACCATCTTTCCTGGCAGATGTCAGATCGAAATGAATACCGGCCTGTTCCAATTCTTTTTCAACAGCAAGACGCTGGCGCGGATCAGACAGCACAGCTTCAAGCGCCTTGCGAAAAGCAGGCATATTGCCCATGGGGCCTTTGAGTGCGGTCAAAGCCTCGCGAATACGCAAGAGCTTGTTTGTCGCGGGAACCTGTTCCAAAACCTTGCCAGGCTCAAAATCTCTCATGGATTCAATATTGAGGCTGACCGGAATGCTGTTTTCTGACTTGCCATCTTCCAGCACATTGGCAACGTTAATATCCACACTCAGCTTCTGATTCGCCATAACTTCGGCAAAGTTGTTTTTATTGACAGATACAGGCTTGCGATCCATCAACGCCCTCGGATCATGACGCTGTAAAAAGTCGCCCAGCACCATCACCTTCATGGGCAGTTCTATTTCCTCCACTGCGCCACCAGTTGCGGGCTTGAATTGCACATTGATACGCTTTTTTGTCGCAACGGATGCGTCTTTTCTGGCCATGTATATTTCCTCCGCCAGGTGTTTTTACAATCAATTTTCATGCGCGATGCCCAACTCCATATCCCAATGCAGCCATTGCAAACGGCAGAACACCGCCGCAGCATCGCCGCCCTCGCGTTGTGACCGGTGCGTACACACCAACGCCAGTATTCTTGCGGTAAGATCCGGCTCCCAGTCCAGCAAATTCCACTCTTCCATCTGCCGGTACAACACAGACAAAAGGCGCTCCGCCGCTTCTTTTTTCTCAAGCGCAATACAGTAACGAGCCTGTCGAAGCGCATGCAGCACCGCAGCACGATGACGCCCAGGCGGCACGCTGCCCAGATGATGCAGCCCTGCCTGAAAATTTTCTTCCTGCCCTATCCGCACCGCTTCCTGAAAAGTTTCTTCGCTCCCCTCGCCCTCTCCAGCATCCACCATGCCGGCAAACATATTGTTTCCCGAAGCAGCAGAACGCAGATTCTCCAAAGCTGACACGCTCTTTGGCGAGGCAAAGGGGCTGCCATCCCTAAAGGAATACCCCACAAGCTCAGGAAAACGCGTCAACAGCGCAGACAGACATTCCCGCAGGCAGGCAGCGGCAGATGTCGCCTTCAGGCCTTCCAGACAGTGCAAAACCATCACATGCCCATCAAGCCAGAAAGGGGCTTTCCCCGCAGAACGCTCAAGGTGAGGCAAAATTTCGGCATACTGTTTTGCCTCCACGGCAGCAGTATAAGTCTGGATGCGATCTTTAGGGATGCCGCTTGTCAACTGCGTTTTGCCAGTAGCGTCAGCCAGAGGAGACTGGAGCAATGTGCCCCACAAGGCAGCACGATGCAAAAGATAGGAACGCTCATCCAACGGGTTCAGCAACAAGAAATGTCCGGCAAGCTGACGCGACTGTTCTATAATGGTACGGATCAACTGCGGCAGGGCAGATGCCGCAATGCGCCCTTCATCCGAGCCGGCAGAAGACGGTACGGCAGGCTCTGGGGCACGGGCAGGCGCTCTGGTCTGCGCTGGAGCTGCATCTTGAGGCTGTGCAGGAGCTTCTTCAGTCGGCACCTGTTCGACCGCCTCAGGGATACGGGAGAAAATGCCGCTGAATGAAGGAGCCGTATCCGCAAATTTCTCATGCAACAGCTCCTGCAAAGCCGTAAACGCTTCACGCAGGGCATTCACAGCCGTTGAGGAGCCATCCAGAAAAGAGGTTGTTTTTGCCGCATGTTCCATGCGTCCACACAGCCAGACAAGAGGCGCCAGACGACGCGGCAGGCGTCTTTGAGGATGAATATGCTCCCAGAACTGACGTAATATTTCCGTCAGCGCGGCAAAGGCTTCGGGAGAGGCATCCAGACCAGCAGTGCGGTATTCAGCATAGACGGCGTATACCAGAAGCCAGATATCCTTGCTTTGTGTTTCAAGCATCTCAGCGGTAAGACGCGCCACAACAATCCAGTCTGTGGATTCTGTGGCGTGCAGCGAGGTGTCTTTCTCCACTTCAGCGCGCAGCGCCTCAAATTCTGAAGAAAAACTAATGTCTTCGCCACAGGGTTCGTCTTCCCCGAAGGGTTTTCCCCATGCTTCAAGATAGCGATTGGCGATGGCTTCCCCCATACGCCTGTCCCCCCTATACCCACGCCATCCGTACTGCCATTATTACTATAACAATTACTAAATAGGCAAATCTGTCAAAAATGAATTGAAAGATCAA
>CAMTOM010000012.1 GCA_947074125.1 uncultured Desulfovibrionaceae bacterium | reverse complement strand
GCAACGCTGTGTCCGGTTATTGGAGCTCTGTCTCGTGTATGTGTGGAAGTTATTTCCGCCCATCCCCTGGCGGAAGCATGTGATGTGAATGGTTCTCAGGTACTTAAGGATCTTGCCTATTTTGGTGAGTTTGGCATCCGGGGAGTGGGATATCAGGTCAAGCCTCTGATTATTTCCATTAAGGAGTCTTTGGGGGTAGATCGTGAGTGGCCTATGGTTTTGGTCGGTGTGGGAAATCTGGGCAAGGCCTTATTGAATCATGCTGATTTTCGTGCTCGCGGATTCAGTATTGTCGGGATTTTCGATTGCGACCCTTTCAAGATTGGCGAGATTGTGCAGGGACTGGAAGTGCATTGCACCAAGGATATGAAAGCGCTGGTGGCTGAGCATGGTGCTAAAATTGGTGTGATCACAACGCCGCCAGAACGGGCACAGCGCGCCGCACAGCATCTTGTCGATGCGGGAATTTCCAGTATTCTCAATTACGCACCTGCCCGTATTAAAGTGCCTGAATCGATAAGCGTTGAGTATGTTGATTTCTTCCATCACCTGTATATTCTGGCATTCAATGCTTCACAGGAAAATGGTCGCTAAAAGAAAAATATCTTTTTACTGCGAAAAGAGTAGGAGTCGCCATGGATTTTCAAAAGCTTGTCCTTGAGGCG
This sequence comes from uncultured Desulfovibrionaceae bacterium, assembly GCA_947074125.1. Classification (GTDB taxonomy): domain Bacteria; phylum Desulfobacterota; class Desulfovibrionia; order Desulfovibrionales; family Desulfovibrionaceae; genus JAQVCS01. The sequence goes on along the minus strand of CAMTOM010000012.1, from coordinate 13,407 downwards.
CGAACCTGTCGGCGCTTTGTCGAAGAAGAGCGTCTGTCAGAAGCTGATCTGCTCTGGCTTGTGGAGTGTGCACGCATCACGCCTTCCGCACGGAATGCGCAGGTTTTGCGCTATATCACGGTGTCTGCACAAGAAAATGTGCTGGATATTTTTCAGCACACCCTCTGGGCTGCTGCCTTGAAAGACTGGAAAGGTCCACAGGAAGGAGAGCGTCCTACCGGTTTTATTGTCATGCTTATGCCAAAAGAAGCGAATAAGTTTGTTTGCTTTGACGTGGGCATTGTTGCGCAGACAATACAGCTCGCCGCAACCAGTCGTGGGTGGGGATGCTGCATGGTTGGTTCCATCAATGCCAAAGAGATTAGCTCACGTTTGCAGGCTCCGGAAAATATGGATATTGCCCTGGTGCTGGGGCTTGGTGTTGCGAAAGAAAAGCGTGTGATAGCTCCTATGCCGGCAGATGGCTCCTGCCTCTACTGGCGCGATGCCGAACAGACACACTTTGTACCCAAGAGGGCGCTGGAAGAGATTTTGATCGGACGTTATTAGCGATTATTATGCCAGGGGTATCATTGATATTTCAGCTTTATCAGTGTGTGGCTTTTTAAAAAGCATTGTAGAGGCAGTATAGCGTTTGTTATGCTGCCTTTTTAATATCATTTTTATGTAGAATGAATGTTGTATATCATGTATTCAGAAAAATAATGACTCATGAATAATAAACAAGCCTTGTTTTCAGTAACTACTGTGACGTATAGGGGTATTCATGCATACCCGTAGATAGATATTGAAGAAAATAAAACGACATTTCTCAGTGGCGAGAGTGGTTCAGGCAAGAGCACATTGCTTAAATTGTTGAGTGGTGTTGCTTCGTATGATGCGGGCAGTGTGCAATATCGAGGGCAGGAAGTGACTGCCTATGATTCGATTGCCCTGCGGCGCGAGGTTCTTCTTTGCGGGCAGACAGTGTATTTATTTGACGGCAGTATCAGGGATAACTTTCGTAAATACTATGCCTATCGAGATCTTCCTGCGCCAGAAGATGCAGTAATACGCGATATTTTGACGCTTTGTGTCGCGAATTTTCCTCTTGATGCCATGTGCGCGAGCATGTCAGGTGGTGAGCGTCAACGCATCTATACAGCCATTTACCTCTCTTTCATGCCGCGTGTTCTTTTACTGGATGAACCAACAAGCGCGCTTGATGCAAAAACGGCACTGGCTTTTTTTGAGAGTATCACGGGGTTTTGTCGCAAAAAGAAGATAACATTGATTGTTGTTTCGCATGACAAGATTCTTACAGAGCGTTTTGCGGATGCTGTGATTGTCTTGGGGAGTGGGCGTGAGTGATATTATAGTGCTCAATATCTGGCAGTTTTCGAGCGTTTATCTGCTATTATTGGTTGTTCTTGCCGTAATGAAAAAGTGCAATGTCAATCAGACGAAGCTTTTTATTGTCGCAAGTGTGAGAATGACAGCACAGCTTGTTCTGGCGGGTTTGATATTAACGTATATTTTTGAGAATCCACATCCCTTGTTTATTATTGCCTATCTTATGATGATGAGTGGCTTCGCGATTTATATAGTCTTGTCCCGCAATAGAAAGCTGAACAGTCGTTTTAAAGGGGTTGTGGCGGTATCACTTGGGGGAACGGGGCTGACGATTATCATTTTTTTGATTTCCATTGTGGTGGGTGTCGACTTTTTTAATCCGCAATATACCATTCCTATCAGCGGTATGATAATGGGCAATGCCATGACAGGAGTGAGCCTTGGATTGAAAACATTTACTGAAAAAATCCAAAGCCAGGGTGATCGGATAGACAGCCTGATACATCTGGGGGTGAGGCCTCAAAAAATACTCACGCCTTTTGTGAACGAATCTCTGGAGACAGCTTTGCTGCCAACCATCAATTCCATGCTTGGTATGGGGATTATTTCTCTTCCGGGTATGATGACAGGGCAGATCCTTTCCGGCACACTTCCCTCAACAGCAATTTTATATCAAATAGCTATTATTATTGCCATAACAACAGTGACATGTCTTGCGGTGTTTTGTTCATTGTTTTTTGGCTGCCGGACGCTTTTTAACGAAAGAAGTCAGATTGTGCTTTAAAAAGCCGCACTGCTTGCCGGTCTCAATTGACTGTCGTATGCGTTTACTTGGGGCAGGAGGGGGTAAAAGCCTCTGAGTATGATGTGTGTACGGGGCTTGGCAAAGGAACCGCTGCAAAACAGTACTTTCCCCCGAAGGGTTTTTTTGCTAGCATGGAATGGTTTGGAAAGGGGCGTCTGACAATTGTTATTTTACTTGCGGAGAGTGACATGGCCGAGCTGAAATATAAGCGTGTGTTATTGAAGTTGAGTGGGGAAGCTCTGGCAGGAGAGAAAAAAACCGGTATTGATCCTGAGACCGTGGCAGAAATCTGTCAGGAAATCGGCGCTGTATTGCAGATGGGACTGGAAATGGCGCTGGTCATCGGCGGAGGCAATATTTTTCGGGGGCTTTCTGGTTCTGCCAAGGGAATGGAACGTTCATCCGCAGACTATATGGGGATGCTGGCAACAGTACTGAATGCCCTCGCTGTTCAGGATATGCTGGAAAAGCAGGGATACCCCACACGCGTCCTCTCAGCAATCACCATGCAGGAGGTTTGCGAACCTTTTGTGCGTCGTCGTGCGCTGCGCCATATGGAAAAGGGGCGTGTGGTGATTTGTGCTGCGGGCACGGGGAATCCGTATTTCACAACAGATACCACAGCAGCTTTGCGTGGTATGGAACTGAAATGTGATGCGATTATCAAGGCGACCAAAGTAGATGGTGTCTATGATAAAGATCCCCTTAAGTACAGTGACGCGAAAAAATTTGACACCATTACCTATGATGAAACATTGCGCCGCCATCTCGGCGTGATGGACGCTACAGCAATCGCATTGGTGCGTGAAAATCATGTGCCGATTGTTGTGTGCCGTATGTTTGGAGGCGATATTGTTCGTGCTGTATGCGGTGAGCCTGTGGGCACGATTGTTTGTGATGCGTAGTTTACGCTTTAGTGAGTAAAAGGAGCGGTTTATGGATAAGGAAACGCTTTTGCTGGATGCCGAGGAGCGTATGGAAAAGGCTTTGCTGGCACTGGATCGCGATTTTGGAAAATTGCGCACCGGACGTGCTTCAGCACAGCTTGTCGATGGTATCAAGGTTGATTATTACGGTACTCCCACGCCCGTGAGCCAGATGGCGTCTGTGGCTGTTCCTGATAGCCGTACGGTGACGATTCAGCCTTGGGACAAGGGCGGCATTGCGCTTGTCGAAAAGGCAATACTCAAATCTGACCTTGGTCTGACACCTGTGAATGACGGTAAAATCATTCGCATTGTTATTCCCCCTTTGACAGAAGAACGCCGCAAGGAATTGAGCAAGGTTGCCAAAAAGTACACTGAAGATGCCAAAGTCGCTTTGCGCAATGTGCGTCGTGATGCCAATGATGCGCTCAAAAAGCTTGAAAAGGAAAAAGCGATAACAGAAGATGATCTGAAAAAGGGAACTGAAGAGGTTCAAAAGCTGACAGACAGATTTGTTGGCGATGCGGACAAAAAGTGTCAGGCTAAAGAAAAAGAAATCATGGAAATTTAGGTTGTCTGCACAGAAATGTCTTTTCCCCAACATATAGCGATTATTATGGACGGCAATGGCCGCTGGGCACAGCGCCAGGGCTTGTCTCGCAGTGATGGACACAGGGCAGGCGCCGAAAATGTTCGGCGTATTGTCACTCATTGTCGTACCTTGGGAGTGCGACATCTCACTCTTTATACTTTTTCTCGCGAAAACTGGAATAGGCCTGTTGCCGAAGTCAGTACACTGTTTGCCCTTCTGGTTGAGTTTTTGGGGCAGGAAGTGCCGCGTCTGGTAGAGCAGGAAATAGCTTTGCGTGTTCTTGGTGACATTGAGCCTTTACCCTTGCTGTCGCGTACAGCATTGAATCATGCGCTCAAGCGCACGGCTGGTGGGAGCAAAATGACATTGAATCTCGCGCTGAATTACAGCGCAAGGGATGAAATTGTCCGTGCTGTGCGCGGGCTTGTCCGCGATGGACTGCCTGAAGACAAGATTGATGCAGAGAGTTTGAGTGAACGCCTGTATACGGCAGGACAGCCAGATCCTGATCTTGTCATCAGAACAAGTGGTGAAGTGCGCATCAGTAACTTTTTACTGTTTCAATGTGCGTATAGTGAATATTATTTTACGGATGTGCTGTGGCCAGACTTTGATACAGAAGAGCGTGAGGGGGCTCTTAAGGTCTCCGCTACGCGGGGTCGGCGTTTTGGTAAAACACAGGGGCGTATGAGGGATGGCGGTTGAGAGGACGGTAACAATGCGGCGTGTGCTGACCGGAGGAGCGTTGGCAGCAATGATTGCCGCCGCCCTTTATTTTCGTGGCTGGTTTTTGCTGCTTCTGATTCTTGCGGCATCTGCTGCGGGATTGTGGGAATTTTATTCCCTTTTCTGGGGGCGTCGTCGTGTGGCAAGCCGCATTTGCGCGATTTTTCTCGGATGGGGGATGCTGTATTTTACCTGGATCAATCGTCCTCAGGATGCGCTTGTCTTTCTTGGGGCTGGCTTTGTGCTGGCATCGTTAAGCTTTCTGTTCCGTTGGGATGTTGTGGAAGATGATGCTTTTGCCTCCAGCGGTATTTTTATGGCCGGTCTGAGCTATGTGCCTTTTCTTCTTCTGCCGGCAACATATCTGAGTAGCATGAAGCTTGTTTTTGTTATTGCTGCGGTGGCGGCTTCTGATACCGCCGCGTACTTTGTGGGAACACGCTTTGGGCGTCATAAACTGTGGCCACGGGTGAGCCCCAATAAAAGCTCAGAAGGCGCGGTAGGCAGTCTTGTGGGGTGCATGCTTGTGTGTACTCTTTTGGGCTGTCTCTTTGGTGTTGCGTCCTGGTGGAGTTATCTGCTGCTTGGCATTGCCATCAATGCCTTTGCCCAGTTGGGAGACTTGTTTGAGTCTGCTTTGAAGCGCTCTGTGAATGTGAAGGATTCTGGCTCTTTTTTGCCTGGGCACGGGGGTATGCTGGACAGAGCGGATAGCGTGCTGTTTGCGATGCCCATGTTTGCTGTTGTTGATCAGTGGTTTCGCTTCTTTTGATGCCTTGATGCCAAAAGAGTATGCGTGAGGTATGTACGTTATTTGCGGTAAATATTGCACCCATACCGTGATGTTTTCTGAACAGATATGGTGATTTTTCCTTTTGGTGAGGCGCGGGGGTATGCGATTCTCCCGCGTCTGTTTTTGCTGTAGCGGGGTTTGTATGTCTATACTATGGCCAGCACGGGATGAGGATCTTTGCTATATTTCTGCGCCGCCGTCTCAAGAATGGTGTTGTGCGCCCCGTCGTCGTCTCTGTGTGCTGGGGGCAACAGGTTCTATAGGCGTCAGTGCGCTGAAGGTAATGGAAGCGCAGCCAGAGCGATGTGACGTTGTGGCGCTGGCGGGAGCGCGAAATGTGGAACTGCTCGCGCAGCAGGCTTGCCGATGGCGTCCCCGCTGGTTGGGGATTCTGGATGAGGCTGGAGCAGAGAAGCTGCGGCACTTGCTGCCAGCGGGCTATGCGCCAGAGATTGTTACCGGTCAGGATGGCTATGCGCGACTGGCTGCTTTGGAAGAAGTGGACACGGTTCTTTCCGCGCAGGTTGGAGCGGCTGGTTTGCGCGGTACGGTGGCGGCGGTGCTGGCGGGTAAGGTGATTTGCCTTGCCAATAAAGAATCACTCGTACTGGCTGGTGATCTTGTGCGTCAGCTTTGCGCTCGAACGGGTGCGGTGATTTTGCCTGTGGATTCTGAGCATAATGCTATTTTTCAATGCCTTGCCGGACGCTCTGGCGTGAGCGTGAAACATATTATTGTCACCGCTTCTGGTGGCCCTTTTAGATCCCTGTCACAAGAAGCGCTGGCAAAAGTGACGCCTCAAATGGCCTTGCGGCACCCTAACTGGGATATGGGGGCAAAAATTACGATTGACTCCGCAACGCTTATGAACAAAGGTCTGGAGGTCATGGAAGCGTGCCATTTATATGGTGTGCCTGAATCGCGTGTGCGTGTGCTGATTCATCCTCAGTCTTTGGTACATTCTTTGGTGGCATTTCGCGATAATTCGTTACTGGCGCAATTGGGTGTGCCTGATATGCGCATGGCTATCGGGCATTGTCTGCTCTGGCCGCATTGTGTGCTTGCTGGGGCTGAGGCTCTTGATCTTGTCAGTGCGGGAACGCTAACTTTTTTGGAACCGCAAGAATCGCTCTTTCCCTGTCTCGATCTGGCACGACAGGCCTTGCGCAAAAGAGGAAATGCTCCCATTATATTAAATGCTGCCAATGAGGTGGCTGTAGCATTATTCTTGCGTGGGCAGTGTGGCTTTCTGGACATCCCGCATTTTGTGGCAAAAGCTCTTACAAATGCTGATGGTGCTAAAGCATGGGAGGAGAGTCCCTTGCCAGAGCAGGAAGATGCGTTGCGCGAGAGTGTGATGCGACATCTTGCGCATATCGAAAAAATAGATGGAAATATCCGCCAGCAGGTATATGCCTGGGCAGAAAGAGGAGTATAGTTTGGCTACTTTGTATCTTGTTATTTGCGCGCTGGTTGTCGGCGGACTGGTATATGCCGGTGTATTGGGAACGGCTGTACAGGCCATTATTGTTCTTGGTTTTCTTATTTTCTTTCATGAATTGGGACATTTTCTTGCTGCGCGGTCCTTAAAAATAGGCGTGTCCACGTTCTCATTGGGTTTTGGGCCAAAGCTTTGGAAAAAAACATGGGGCAAGACGGAATACTGTCTTTCGCTGATCCCTTTGGGAGGCTATGTAGCGCTTGTGGGAGACAGCGAGGATGCGCAGTTGCCAGAAGGCTTTACTGCGGAAGAAAGTTTTTCCTTGCGTCCTGCATGGCACCGCCTTTTAGTTGTTGCGGCGGGGCCTTTCGCGAACTTTTTGCTGGCCTGGTTCATTTGCTGGGGGTTGGCTTTTGCCTATGGGCAGACAACACTCTTGCCTGAGATTGGCACTGTTATGGAAGACAGTGCGGCGCAAAGTGCTGGTATGAAAGAAGGGGATATGGTGCTTTCCATCAATGGGAAGCCTGTGCCCGAATGGACAGACTTGTCTGATTCTGTTGAAGCGAGCAAAGGAGCCCCACTGACTTTTGTGGTATTGCGCAATGGTGACAATGTGAGTCTGGAGATTACCCCCAAAGCCGCAATGCGCAAGACGATTTTTGGTGATGAAAAGGCATCCTGGCTTGTGGGCGTACGTCCTACGGGAAAAGTCCGTACTGAAGAACTTGGTTTCATGAGCGCGGCTTCTGTGGGCGCGGTGCGTACCTGGGAAATGGTCAGTCTGACATGGCAGGGTCTTGTAAAGTTGGTGCAGCGAGCGGTTCCTGCGGATCAGGTCGGTGGCCCTATTATGATCGCGCAGCTCGTGGGACAGCAAGCCGAGGCGGGATTTTCTGCCTTGCTTGCCCTGGTGGCACTGATCAGCATCAATCTCGCGGTTTTGAATCTTTTGCCTGTGCCGGTGCTGGATGGCGGGCATATCGTGTTTTGCCTCATAGAAATGGTGACCCGACGTCCTTTGAATGAGCGTTTTCGCGCCATAACCATGCAAATTGGCTTTTTCCTCCTTATCAGTTTGATGTTGCTGGCAACGTTTAATGATGTCTGGCGCATTATACGAGGAACGGGCAGCTAGTACGTGAGAGGCTGGGAGGCGGGGCTTCCTGGCCTTTTTGTCTTTTTTGCGTGTGTGGACGTCTGGTGTACAGTGGACACTTGTGTTGGATATGGTTGCGCATGAGAAATACTCATATTGTCACTTTGTGTTGCGAATAAAGGAAAAGAGCCTGTGAATCAGGGGAAAAAAAGAACTGATGCGGTGCAGGGAGGACTGCTGCTGGTTTTGAACGCAGCAGAAGGACTCTTGCAGATTGTCATTGCGGACAAATCGCGAGTACTGTGCGCTCAGGAATGGGAAGCGCCTTCACGCGGGACGGAGATTCTCGCTCCTGCACTGGCGGGCATATTTCAGGGATTAAAAATCACAGCCGAGCATGTGGAGGAGATTGCCTGTGTGCGCGGCCCTGGTTCGTTTACGGGGATTCGTCTGACGCTTGCGACGGCAGCCGCCCTGTCTCGTGTGCATCACGCACGTCTGGCAGGCCTTTCCTATATGCAGGCGCTTGCCTGTGCGGCATCGCGTATTCCTTCTTTTGGAGCGGAAAAGGGGATTGTCTGGGTAATAACGCATGCCCGTCGGGATCTCGTACACGCGCAACCCTTTTGCTATACTGCGCAAATGTGCAGCATGCTGGATGCTGGCAGGGAAATTCCACAGCCTTTGGAAGACGTTGCTTTGTATCCTCCTGCCGGGGTGGCACAACGCATATGTACAGAGGCGCTTCCCACTCTGTTATTGGGGAGTGGTGTGGGGCGGTATCTTTCTTTATGGCAGGAAGCATGCCCGCAAAGCGTGCTGGCGGGGCATATCTGTCACCCTTCCTGTACTGAGTTATGGCAGCTTGCCACACGGGCAGAATACACGCAGCAGGATATAGAACCGTTATATGTGCGCCCCTGTGATGCTGTGGAGGTGTTGCCGCGTATGGCAGAGCAGCGTGGCGAGAAGGCAGCAGAGGTTTTGGAGCGTCTCGAAAGTCTTTTAGAGGCAAAGCCAGCGCCCTTGTGAGTTTTGTAAGGCATGGCCGCTGGCATGGCAGGAAATGCGATTGATACAGCATTTCGTTGGTGCCATGTGTTTGTATGTGGGGCGATTCAGAAAAATGTTATTTGGTGCCTGGAGGGCAAATACGGAGAAAAGCGTGCTGGGGAGCTTCCTGCAAGGCATAGGCATAAATTTTCTCCTGCCAGGCAAGGAAATTGCTGATAAAGGCATCACTTTCTGCGGTAAGCTGATAGCCATCACGACGGCTTCCTGTGGCAAGGAGTAAAGGGAAGCCAAGAGCTTCTTCTATGCGTTTAAGACGCCCCCAGGCGCCTCGATACGACATGCCAAGGCTTTCTGCCGCTTTTTTGAGTGAGCCCATTTCTTTGACTCGCTGTAAGAGGTCAACAGTTCCCTGCCCCAGTAATGGGGTGTTTTCTGTTTCCAGCCAGATTTTGATATGCAGGGTAGCGTACATGTGTTCTCCTTGTTATTAGCGCAAAGAAAGAATGGCGCGACCATTTTTCAGGCTGATTTGTGCCAGTGGGAGTGCGCGCCAGTATAAAGGAGCTTCACTCCCTTTGAGGCCTGTCTGGCGGCTGCATCCGCGAAGGAGATGACTGATGTCATCAATATTATCCAGAGAAAGCGCGCCTGAGGCAGGTTGTGCGGGGAGCAATGCTCGCAAGCGTGGCGAGGCAATCAGGCGCTCTCCACGCATTTTCCCCAAGAGTGCTCCCTGCCAGCGCAGTTCTGCGGGAAGACATGTGCGTGCCTGTCTGGAAACAAATCGTACCTGATCGCCAAAAAGACCCAAAGTGCCCGCAGGAAGAGCCTGCACGTTCTGCCCCGCACTGGTCAGGATGTCCTCCGAAAGAATGCGTCCAGATTCTGGCATACGCCATGCATTCTCTGAGTCGGAGAGTAAAGCGGAGGGGGGTTGTGTGTGCTGGCTGTCTTGTGTGATGTTTTCGCTTTTGCGCAGGCGTGCGATATAAAAACCCTGTGCCTGCGAGTCTGTACCGTTTACGCGCAATGTCCCTTCGCCGCCAGAGGCAGGTTCTTCCCAGCTAAAGCCAGAAAAAGGGGTGAGTGACTCACACACAAAACCAAGTTCTTCAGTCGCATAGCGGATTTGCTGCTCATTTTCTTCACTATTTGTGGTGCAGGTAGAGTAGACGACAGAACCGCCTGTGCGCAGGAGCGTATGCGCCATGCGCAATAAGGCACGTTGTAAATGGATGAGCGGTTTGACTTTATCGCCCTGCCAGAGTTTGAGAGCTTGGGGATTTTTGGCAACGGTTCCCCATCCTGAACAGGGGGGGTCAAGCTGAATGTAATCCCATGAAGCAGGGGAGAGAGGAAGCTGTTCACCCGCTTCAGAACAGGTCGCCACCTGAAGCAGATTGAGCGTGTGCATATTGGCGCGTAATGTCCCAAGGCGGGTGCGGGTAGGTTCATTCCCAAGCACAAATCCTTGTGAGCCGACAAGCTGTGCAAGAAATCCAGTTTTGCTGCCGGGGCTGGCGCACATGTCGAGTACCGCGCTGCCAGTGGGAGGGCATAATGCGAGTGGGGGCAGCATGGAAGAGCGATCCTGAATGTAGACATAACCGAAAAGAGCCGCGAGACTGCTGCCAAGCGGCTGTGGTTCCTCAAGAAGGCGACGGCACCAGGGAGAAAAAGGCTCTTCAGTAAAAATATAACCTTGTGCGCGTAAAAGCTCCTCAACTTCTGGAATGCGCTCTTGCGGACAGACAAGGCGGAATGAACGTGGGTGTGGCGGCATAAGATTGCTCCAAAGTTTGCCGCTTCAGGGGCAATCATTGCTCTTGGCGACGGATGTCCTTATATAGCCTATGGTTGCATAAGGGCGCAAGTAATAGTAGAGTCCGCGAAATTGTCTTTTCTTCCGGTGGGTATAGCCTGACTGGGAGAGTGTGGAAAACATCTTTTCATCTTGCAAATCAAGAGATGTTATGAAAAGCGTACGCCTTGGGGTGTACATTTTGCAGGGGCAGTGTTGCTGCCTTTGCTGGGAGAAATGAATGAAATTTGTGATACGTTCTTTTATGGCTGTGTGTGTGTTGTTAATGGCCACTGCTGCGATGGCGCAAACATCCTCTTTTGTTGCCCTCCCTTTTGCGGTAGAGGCCCCTGAGGGGAATGCCTATCTTGGCAAGGCGGTATCATCGACATTGACGTCACGCCTGGCTGCAACAGACAAGGTTGTGCCTGTCAAGGGTGAGGTTCCAGCGACATTTTCAGGAAGTGCCGCAGACGCTGCGCGTATTCAGAAAAGTCTGGGCGCTGATACCGTAGTTTGGGGAAAAGTGGTTGTTCTGGGTAAAGATTGCACTTTGGAAGCACAAGCCCTGAATGCCAAAGGTGAACAGTGGACGCGAAGTGTTGAGGGCGAGCTCAGCTCTTTGCAAAATGCAGTAAATAAACTGGCGATTCTTGTTGCGGCTGAAGTTATGCGCCTTGATGTGCATCCCATGGCCTTGAGCAGCACCAAAACGAAAGAAGCCGTTGCGCCTGTGACCAGCTCTGGTATTATTATCAATGAGACTGGCGAACAAAAAAGCGCAAGCTACTATCTGAATCCCCAGTTCAAATATCAGGGTGGCGGCGGCAGTGAAGATGGCTCCCGAATTCACTCCCAGCGTTTGAATTATTCGATGGTGGATATGGCTGTAGGTGATTTTAATGGTGATGGCAAAAATGAAGTAGCCATACTTGCGAATCACAAAGTGCATATCTATGCTTGGGATAGGGGGCAGATGAAGCCTTTGGGCGAAAAAACGGTTTCCATGAGCAATAACACATTCAGTATGCGTGCTATTGATCTGGCCAGAGACGGAGCCAAAGAGCTGGTTATCGTGACATATGCTGAGGATTCACAGCGTACTGCCTCATATATCTATTCTTTTAAAGACAATTCTTTGTCGGAATACTGCAAGCGTAGCGAATATTTTTTGAGTGTGGCAAAATTGCCACCGCTCTATGAACCTGTTCTTGTTGGACAGGCATGGGACTCGACGAAGCTGTTCCGCCCTGGTGTGTATAGAATGGAAAAGTCAGGGGACAAGCTTGTACGCAGTACACGTGTGGATTTGCCAGAAGGGGCCCGTGTATTCAACTTTGCCTGGTTGCCTGCTGGCTCTAAAACACAGGATGGCGACAAAATCCTGATGTTCAATAATGATGAAAAAATAAAAGTCTACAACGCAAAAGGCACACTAATGCATACCACGGCAGAACCGTATTCTGGTTCTGCGGCGGGGATGGATTATTATTCTACCATGGACGGCTTGGGTAAGGATAAACGCTATCAGATTCCCGAAAAATACTTTGCTCCCATGCGTATTGTGAATTTTGTTGATGGAGATGGCAACAGTCTTGCACTGTTCAATAAGCCCACGTCAACAGCATCTCAGCTTTTTGACCGCTACCGCTTCTTCCCGCAAGGGGAGATCCATGCCCTGAACTGGGATGGTGTGGGGATGAATCTGAAATGGAAAACACGTCGTATCAAGGGTTCTGTAGCCGATCTGGACATCGCTGATGTGAATAATGATGGCATGCTGGATCTGGTTGTGGGCATCAATTCCTCGCCCTCATTAGGTGTCGGTTCGCGTTCGTGCATGGTCGTAGCTTATCCGCTGGACTTTTCTCAGGTAGAGGGTACTGTGGATAGAAACGATATGGAAGCCCAATAGTTTTTTGAAAAATCAAGACATATTTGAGCCGTGGGGGATATTCTCTGCGGCTTTTTTTCTTTTGCTGAAAAAAATGATAAACTTTATCCAAATTTTATGGGAACAAGCACTTGTGAAAAAAATCCTATTATGGCAAAAGGGAGCAAATGTTGATTGAATAGAATGAGTGCTCAATCAGTTTTTATAGAAACAGTTTTCATCAATAAAAAGAATATATTATACTGATTCGCTAAAAATACCCATAGAGGGTATGTACAAAAGGGTATGGCGCTTCGGCCAGGAAATTCCGCTGCGCCTTTGATTTCCGCTCGCTTGTTGTGGGCGTACTTTTTGAACACTGCCGCATACTGCGGCGTAAGGAGATGATCATGGCGAAAATGAAAACCATGGATGGCAATACCGCTACCGCGCATATTGCCTATGCTCTTTCGGATGTTGCCGCCATCTATCCCATCACACCTTCTTCTGTTATGGGAGAGCTTGTGGATGAAATGGCAGCAAAAGGTATGAAAAACCTTATGGGACAGAGCGTTCTTGTGCGGGAAATGCAGTCTGAGGCTGGTGCTGCTGGTGCTGTACATGGTTCTCTTGCTGCGGGTGCGCTGACCAGTACCTATACGGCATCACAGGGTTTGCTGCTGATGATTCCGAATATGTACAAAATTGCAGGTGAATTGCTGCCTGGTGTTTTCCACGTATCAGCCCGTGCGCTGGCTTCCCATGCTCTTTCCATCTTTGGTGACCACCAGGACGTTATGGCATGCCGTCAGACTGGTTTTGCCATGCTGCCTTCCTGCTCTGTTCAGGAATGTCTGTATCTTGCACTGGTATCGCATTTGTCCGGTCTTTTTTCCACTGTTCTTTTCTGCCACTTCTTTTATGGTTTCCTTTCTTCTCTTTCTGTGCCGATGATCCTCCGGATTCTTTACGCAGTTCTCCGCATATTGGTGACTTCGGTCATGG
>CAMTOM010000011.1 GCA_947074125.1 uncultured Desulfovibrionaceae bacterium | reverse complement strand
AACAATAAAGAGAAATATAGAAAACGCATGAGAAATTGTATATGGAGAAGGAAAATAACAAATTCTAGAAATACAAAAACAAAAAAAAAGTAGGGAAACAAATGCCTGACTGACAGCAGCGCAGGCCCATAAGCACTGGGTATGCTGGTTTAGTGAAATAACACAACCAAGAATATGGTATAACAAAAGAGTGCATAATGAAAACACGCATGTTACGAAACCTTGAAGTATCCGCAATAGGTTATGGCTGCATGGGATTCAATCATGGTTATGGCGCAGGACCAGATAAAAATGACGCCATACAGCTCATACGGCAGTCTTTTGATCTGGGCTGCACATTTTACGATACCGCAGAAGGATACGGCATGGGAAGCAATGAAGAACTTGTAGGCGAAGCTCTTAAGCCGTTCCGCGAAAAAACTGTTCTCGCCACAAAGTTTTTCCTGAACTCATTTGAGGGAGGCAAACAGTTAAATAGCAACATCCGCCAACATCTTGAACACTCGCTGAAGCGCCTGCAAACCGACTATGTTGATCTCTATTATCTGCATCGTGTCAATAAAGACATTCCCATTGAGGATGTTGCCCTTTGCATGGGTGAATTTATTCGTGAAGGCAAAATGCGAGAGTGGAGGCAAGCGCGGTACACAGAAGAAGAGATACGGCTGGGACAAACCAGCACACCACGAAGCGCCATCAGGAGTGAGTATGCCAATAGGGAGCGCATGTTTGAAAAGGATGTCATTCCTGCCTGTGCGGCATTGGGAATTGGTTTTGTTCCTTTTTCACCTTTGGCAAGTGGCTTTCTCTCGGGAAAAGCCAAAGCAGCCCAGGAACATCAGGGCGATGACGTCAGAAGAGTAATCAGCAGATTTGATACTGAAAATGTACAGGCGAATCAACCTCTCATCGATTTTCTCACTGACTTTGCCACTTCTAAAGGAGCCACCCCCGCACAGATCTCTCTTGCCTGGATGTTGCACAAAGAAAATTTCATCGTACCCATTCCAGGCATGCGACGCATTGAACGCCTGAAAGAAAATCTTGGCGCTGCCATAATCACACTCAGCAAAGAAGAGTATGACAGTCTTGAAAAAGGATTGAGCACAATCGCCATTCATGGCAATCGAACCGATGAAGCCATTGCCCGTCTTCATGAGCTTGCCTGACATAATGCCTGAAGAACGCATGAAGGAGACCACATGAATACATCATTTTCAGGGAAAGTCGCCCTCATCACAGGTGCGGCAATGGGTATAGGCCGCACAACAGCCCAGCTCTTTGCAGAAGCCGGAGCCGCTGTTGCCCTGGCAGACTGTAATGAACACGTTGTACATAGCGCGGCAAAAGAACTCACTCAGCAGGGCTTTCGCGCCATTGGCATTGTATGTGACGTCTCACAGGAGCATGAGGTCGCACACATGGTAACAGCATGTGTCAGGACATTCGGAAGGCTGGACTGTGCGTATAATAATGCAGGTATCCACGTTCCTGTTGTGGAAACGGCAGATGCTCTTGGAGAAGACTTTGATCGCGCAATCGCAGTCAATCTGCGTGGTATTTGGAATTGCATGAAATATGAATTGCAACAGATGCGCACACAGGAAGAAGGAGGCTGCATCGTAAACTGCTCATCCCAGAGTGGTCTTGTTGGCACTGCCAATCTTGGTGCCTATACCGCATCAAAACATGGCGTACTGGGTTTGACCAAAAGCGCAGCACTGGAATACGCAGCAAGAGGCATACGCATCAACGCCATATGCCCAGGCACATCCGATACTCCAATGGTTTCCAAGGCAATTGCGGACGCTCCTGAACACATGGCAGCACTCATTAAAGAGATTCCCATAGGACGCCTTGGGGCTTCAGAAGAAATTGCATCTGCGGTTCTCTGGCTATGCAGCCCAGGGGCAGGCTTTATGATTGGACAGGCTATCGCTCCAGATGGCGGCTACACAATCTGCTAGAAGCCTCAAAAAATATGGCAGGGCACAAGAAGAATATCTTCTGACAGCCTGCCATACTTTTATAGTGCAAAAAAACCACTGTTCTTCTCCTGACAGATGTGGCCAACTCATCTAAAAACATCTGTCAGCGAGAGGAAAGGAAGCGTAATTTATTTACTTTCCACCTCTTTGACTATTCGAAATGCTTTGTTTGTCTTCATCCGTCCCACTACCCCCTGATACTTGGGAATACCTCCCACACGACAGCAGAGCAGCGAACCTGCCTCAGCATCCAATACAAGCACATCACCCACTTGCATATGCAATAGCTGATTACCCGTAAGGCGTGCCCTGCCCAGCTCTACAGTCATCTCCACTGGAGCCTCCATGAGGCGATCCTTCAAATTCTTTTCCCAAACATGCTCTTTTTGAGAAGCAGCATGCGGCATCCCCGCACGGGAATCAAAATGCTCATGAGGAATACACAACATCAGACAGCCACTCTGACCATGCAATGTCATTTCATAGCGTAAGGAAACAACAGAAGCTTCCGGCACAATCTCTTCTGAACGCGCGCCCTCTTCTGGCAAACGCTCTACCGTTACTTCATGCATGAATTTCCAGGCGTGCTCCAGACTTTTAAGAACACTTTTAAATATCCGATCCACTACCGTCTGTTCAATTCGCGTCAATGAGCGCCCTTCAATATAGGAACGTGAAGCGCTCCCCCCAAAGGAAGCTTCAACCATGGCAAAAATCAATCGCGCATCCATTTCCAAAAAAGCTGTTCCCGCAAATGGCTGTATACGAAAAACTACATGACGGAAAAAAGCGTCTGATGAGCGTTGTGTTTCGTCAAAGCTCACGATTTTTTTATTGAGAAGACGCATCCCTACAGGAATTCGCAATACTCTGGCAACATCGTCACTACAGAAACGAAGAAAACGACTGTTCAGCATTTCCAGTACTGCGGGTCTTTTTTTCTCAGGAGGCTCAAAACGCGGCGGCACAAAAGCAACAACAGAGCCATCCGCGCCAACAGCACGAAGGTCACTCTCTATTCTGCCGCCAGAAAGCCCCTGTAACAGAGCTTCTACTTCATCTTGTGCCAAAATTTTGTTCATATTTCCATAACCACTATCACAAAAGAGTTTTTGTAAAAACTACTTGTACAACAACAACTTAATGCACAAAACAGTGCGTTAAAAACATTTTTCAGGAAGCGATTTCTCGTATATTTTCCGTCCTGTCAGGATACCTGCAAAAAACAAACCAAAATAAATACTGCGCGCAAATGAACATTGCCGTGACAATACGTGTCAGAAATTTCGCAACCGACATCGCCAGCAAGAGCAACTTTTCCCCTTCACAGCTTTGCCAGAAAAGACTATGTTATGCCGCACATGAATATTCTCATCCGCGCCCTCGCAAATGCCCTCGCCAAGACCTCCGCCCTTTCTCCTGCATACCCTGCCAGAGAAGAGGGGCAACACGCTTCCAGTGCTTCCCCTGATTCTTCTCTTCTGGAACTCGACGCACTACAGGGCAAAACACTGGCACAAGTTATTTGGCTTTCAGGAAAAGTTCCCCCTCCTCCCCTCTGTACAGGGCTGGGACATTGCGGACGCTGTCGCATACGCTATCTTTCGCCTCCGCCAGCACCAGATACCCATGAACAAACTCTTTTTTCCAGCGAAGAGCTGGAATCGGGCTGGCGACTGGCCTGCCACCGCCGCTGTCAAAGTTCAGACTCTGACATCCTGCTGGAAGTGCCACCGCCTCCCCCCAGAGCACAGCGAATCGCAAAACAAACATCTGACAACCTTGTGATGGCAGTGGATCTTGGCACAACGTCACTATGCTGGCAGGCTTTCGACAGGCACGGAACTGTTATTGCTGAAGGTCAGGAATGCAATCCCCAAATGGGCGCAGGAGCCGATGTCATGTCACGTCTGGCCTATGCGGCTCTTCCAGAGCAAAGCACCCATCTCGCCCACCTCACACGTACACGCCTGAAAGAAATCAGTGCCTCCCTGCCCGTATTTCCAAGTATGCTTGCTCTGGCCGCCAATCCCGCCATGACATACATTACGCTGGGAAAAGATCTGAGTGGCCTTTGCCACGCCCCCTATAACCTGACCTATCAAGGAAACCAAACAGAAAATCTACCCTCGCTCCCTCCAATATACATCCCCCCACTGCCTTCTCCTTTCATTGGCGGTGACATCAGTGCGGGCATGGCATGTCTGTATGCAGAAAAATGCTTGGACTATCCCTGCCTTCTGGCAGATATGGGAACGAATGGAGAATTTGTTCTGGCACTCAGCCCCACAGAATCCCTTCTGGCTTCTGTTCCGCTAGGGCCAGCTCTTGAAGGCATCGGTCTGCGCCATGGCGATATGGCCGGAGAACACACCGCTACCGCTTTTCATCTACACCCTACAGGGATTCAAGCCCGCACCCCTTCAGGAGCACCCCCAAGGCGTATCTGTGGCACAGGCTATCTTTCGCTCTTGCGCCTTCTTCTGGAAGCTGGTCTAATGGACGCGCAAGGACAGTGGCTTCCCCCCACATCTCCCTTAACTGCGCGATTGCGCGATCACAATGATCCGCAACAACGCCTGCCACTTTCCAGCAACCTTTTTCTCTGGCGAGAAGATATTGAAGAAATCCTGAAGGTAAAAGCTGCGTTTTCTCTTGCTGTAGAACAACTGTTACAGCACGCACAACTTACACCAGGCAGCCTTAAAAATATTTTTCTTTCAGGTGCATTGGGCACACATGCTTCACCTGGCGACCTTGAAGCACTTGGCTTTTTTCCTCGTGGTCTCAATGCGCGACTTTGCGCAACAGGCAACACCTCCCTCAGAGGCGCTGCCCAACTTTTGCAGGATACCAGTGTGCGCCAGTGGACACAGCAATGGAGCAGCACAAGCACGCTTCTCCCTCTCACACAGGCACATGACTTCCATAACACCTACTTGCGCCATATGCGCTTTACCTACTGATATGTCACAACTTTTTCCACATCTCCCCCCGCATACCATCCGCTTTGTGCAAGATCTCCCCAAAGCGCTTCATGCCATTTATCCTCTTAAAGCAAGCCACCAACGCGATCTCCCTGCTGCCATCGCCGATCTTTCCCGACAGCTCACATCCGAGCGCAGCGGCTTAACACGTCCTTATTGGAGTTCCCCCCGATTTGTCGCCGCCTATCTGTATTATTTTCTGCCCTGGAATATCCTGCGTCAGGCGCGCCTGCTCCAATCTCTTCCCCTATCCTCCCCAGCACCTGTGCAGCCCCATAGTACCGCAGGAGAGGAACATACTGCCGCGCCAGTACAACGCCTCCTTGTTGATATTGGCTCTGGCCCGCTGACATTGCCGCTGGCACTCTGGAGCGCCTACCCACAATGGCACACAGTCCCACTCACCATTTTAGCCATTGACGCATCACCGCATATTCTTGAATTGGGACGCCGCCTTTTTGAGCACATCGCTCCCAATGCCCCCTGGCGCATTCATCTTCGTCGGGGAGGTGTCGAAAGTCTGGCACAGCATGTTCGGCGCATGGACACCAGCCCCTGGCTTATCACCGCCGCCAATGTCTTGAATGAACTTCGTACACAAGCAGAGCAGGATACAGAAGATCGCTTCATGGCACTCACAGAACAATGCACCTCTCTACTCCGCACCCCTGATGCCAGAGCTCTCTTTCTTGAACCAGGCACCCGACTGGGAGGAAAGACCATTATGCTTTTGCGTTCACTGGCAATGCAAAATGGGCTTATGCCTTTTTCACCATGTCCGCATGACGGCGTGTGCGCTTTGCAGGAAAGCCGCACATGGTGTCATTTTACCTTCACAACACAAGGAAGCCCAAGCTGGCTGGAATCGCTCTCCCAAAAAGCCTCTTTACACAAAGAGGCCTTAAGCCTGAGCTTCCTTTTATTAGGGCAGCGCAGTGCACATTCTGAAAAAGCAACGCCCCTCAAAACACCCGCACCACAAGGGAAAAACACTGGTTCGCCCGCAAGCAAACCCATCCAGGCGCGCATTGTCTCTGCTCCATTCGCTGTGCCAGGCCTTAAAGGGGAGGCACGCTATGCCTGCACCGAAAAAGGACTCACACTGCTTGAAAACACACGACACTCACCTTCAGGAGCGCTTGTTACTGTCACTCTCCCCCAAAAACCACTCCGTGATGGCAAATCGCACGCACTTATTATCCCTGAATCCGGAGTAGAAACAACAAAAGAAGACCGCAAACAAGCAGCCGCACCCCCAAAAGCACGGCCACGCTCGCAGTCTCCTCTACCACAGACAGACAAAAAATTTCGCAAAATGAACAAAAAAAGTAAATAAGTTGGACTTCCCTGTACTATTGCATCACACGATCCAGAACCCGCAACGCAATAGCCTCAGCCAAAAACTCTGGTAATATCTGCTCTTCTCCGGCAAGGTCGGCAATGGTGCGGGCAAGACGCAAAATGCGTGTGTATGCCCGTGCCGATAATGCCAGTCGTCGCATGGCATTCTCCAGCAAAGCATGCCCTGCCGCATCAAGCCTGCAATACTCTTCCAGCAGGCTGCCTGCCAGTTCTGCATTGCAGCAACATTTTTTTCCCGCATAGCGCACTTCCTGACGCTGCCGCGCCAGCACAACACGCGAACGAATAGTCGCGGAACTCACGCCCCCAGAGCGCGCCTGCAAATCCTCATAAGGCACTGCTGGCACCTCAACATGTAAATCAATGCGATCCAGTAAAGGCCCAGAAAGGCGACTGCGATAACGGGCAATCTGCATCGCAGAACAGGAACATTCGTGCAAGGGATCCCCCGCATAACCACAAGGGCAGGGATTCATTGCCGCTACCAGCATACAGGCTGCCGGATAGGTGACCGTTCGGGCAGCACGCGAAATGGTCACAACACCATCTTCCAAAGGCTGACGCAAAACTTCCAGAGTCTGCTTTTTATATTCTGGCAGCTCATCAAGAAAAAGAACACCGCGATGCGCCAAAGAGACTTCCCCAGGCCTCGGCGAATGCCCTCCACCAATAAGCGCTATTTCTGAAGCCGTATGATGTGGCGAACGGAATGGACGAACCTGAAGCAGACCAGACCCCGAAGCGAGCAAATCCGCAACACTATAAATCTTCGTCACTTCCAGAGCTTCTTCAAAAGAAAGAGGCGGTAAAATACTGGGCAAACGCTGCGCCAGCATTGTTTTTCCACTTCCTGGAGGCCCCATCAGCAAGACATTGTGCCCACCAGCAGCAGCAATTTCCAGAGCACGCTTTGCCGCAAGCTGACCTTTCACCTCAAGAAAATCAGCACACACAGTCACACCATCTGTCGCAGCCGCAGAAGAAAAAACCTCAGGCACAAGTTCTTTTTTCCCTAAAAGAAAGCTGACGCACTCCCCCAGTGTTTTAAGGCCATACACAGGCATATCGCGCACAATAGCTGCTTCTGCCGCATTTTCTTCAGGAACAAGAAAACCTCTGGCACCCTCCTTACCCGCCAGTATACTCACCGGCAGCATACCTGCTACCGCTTTCAGGTGCCCTGTTAATGAGAGTTCACCAGCCAAAAACCATCCCTGTATATTGTCGTGAGGGATCACACCACTTGCCGCCAGTAAACCTACTGCCAGCGGCAAATCATATGCCGTACCCGCTTTTTTCTTTCCGGCAGGAGCCATGTTGACCGTGATACGCCCTGGAGGCAAGCGAAAGCCACTGGCACGCAAAGCACTGAATACACGATCCCGCGCTTCGCGCACCGCACCTTCCGCAAGTCCTACCAGAGTAAAAGCTGGCAAACCCTGACGGGAGAAGTCAACTTCAATATCCACCCGAAAAGCATCTACCCCCTCAACGCCGCCACAAGCCATGCGCGCAATCATGAATTCCCCCTCGCACTCCAGCTCAATAACACGTTACAAGATCCCATCACAGACAACGTGAGCACCAACGCATACTTCTGTAAAAATGCAGCCCTTTTCCTAAAAATATTGGGGGACAAAGTCCCCCAAAAGTTCACGCATAAAAGGCATATACACATCTTACTCTAAAAGTTTGCCTATACGTTTCCAGCGCAAATGGTCTCCGCCCCACGACCAGTACAGACGCCATGCCTTTGCCTTGATCGCACTTCGATCCACAAAACCCCAGAAACGGGAATCCAGCGAATTATCGCGATTATCGCCCATGACAAAGAATTTGCCTTCCGGCACTGTTACAGGCCCAAAATTATGGCAGCGAGGATCCATCGCCAAGGCGTCTATATATTGCGCATATGACTCTGTCAGCTTTTCGCCATTGCGATAGAGCTGCCTGTCGCGCAATTCAATCACATCACCAGGTACACCCACAACCCTCTTAATATAATCTATGGAAGGATCTTTTGGGTATTCAAAAATAACAATATCACCAAACTTAGGGTCAGCACCTTTAAAGAGATAGGTGTCCGTAAAAGGAATTTTCACACCATATATGAATTTGTTTCCCAGCAGATGATCACCCACAAGCAGTGTCTGCAACATCGACTCTGAAGGAATTTTAAAGGCCTGTACAACAAAAGTACGAATCACAAGCGCACACACAAGCGCTATTAACAAGGCCTCAGCATACTCTCGAAAAACAGATTTTTTAGGTTTGACCTGCATAAGCAATCCATTATTTTCACTGTTATTATGTATATGGCAAGCTGCCTGAAAAAGAACAAAGGCTCAGCATTTCTATCACGCAAAATACGCAATTGCGCAAAAACCTCTCTCCCTACCACCGCGTATTCTTTATTTTTTCTATTTCCCCCAATACTCTATTTCGCGAAAAATCATTTAAAAAACTTCTCCCAATACCCCAGTAGAAAAATAACCAGGATAATGCAAGGCAAAACATACGCCAAATACGGGCGCAACCAGCGAGGGAATTTCATGCCATTGCCCATATCCGCTTCTGCCATAAAGTTATTCCATCCCCATCCCCAGCGATGACAGCAAAAGAGCAAAAACATCAGAGATCCGAGAGGCAGCACATGATTGCTGACAATAAAGTCCTCCAGATCCAAAATGCTTGACCCTTTCCCCAGAGGCTCAATACCTGACAGCAGACTGAAGCCCAAGGCACAGGGGAGGGAAAGAATCCACAAGATCAGAGCATTGATAATGGTTGCCCGTCGCCGTGGCATACCATACACATCTGCGCAATAGGAAACAATATTTTCAAAAACAGCAATAATTGTGGACAAAGCCGCAAAGCTCATAAAGACAAAAAAGAGGGTTCCCCAAAAACGTCCCCCATCCATGGCATTAAAAATATTTGGCAAGGTTGCAAACACAAGACCAGGCCCGCTCTCAGGACGTACCCCAAAAGCAAAACAGGCGGGAAAAATAATCAAGCCCGCCATAATGGCTACAAAAGTATCCAGACTCATAACCCAAAGAGATTCACCAGTCAGCGAACGGGTTTTTTCCTGATAGCTTCCCAAAACCGCCATGCTCCCCATGCCGATACTCAATGTAAAAAAGGCCTGATTCATAGCAATATTGCACACATTCCAAAAGCCCAGACGGGAAAGATTTGCCAGATCAGGAAAAAGGTAGAAGCGAATCCCCTCCAGCGCTCCAGGCAAAGTGACCGCACGAACGACAAGCACAACCAAAAGAAGCAGCAAGCCCAGCATCATGAATTTGACAATCCGCTCAACACCACGGCGCACCCCAATAAAGCACACCACAAAGCCGAGCAGAACCGCACACGACATGCCAGCAACCTGTGTCCATGGTTCCTGCAAGGTCATCTGAAAGAAATTCCCTGCCTCTGCCGCAGTCTTTCCTGCGAGTGTCCCTGAAAGGGAATACCAGCAATATCCTATCATCCAGCCCGTGACTGTCGTATAAAACATCAGAAGAACATAACTGCCCACAAGGCTGATCCAGCCCAGCTTATGCCAATGCGTTCCTTCTGGTTCAAGCACCTTGAGTGCTGCGCCAAGATTACGACGCGAAGCACGCCCCACAGCAAATTCCATTACCATGACAGGGAGCACTGCGAGCAAAAACAAGAGGTAAATCGCCACAAAAATGGCACCGCCCCCCTGCCCTACAATATAAGGAAAACGCCAGACATTCCCAAGACCGACAGCACACCCTGCCGACAACAGCAAAAAACCCAAACGACTGCCCAGCATCTCTCGTGATATCTTCTGCGACACAGCTCTCCTCCCACTACAGACTGCGTATACAAGACCTCAATATATCTTACTTCACTCGAAACTCAAGACCTGTACGGCTGCCGGCTGTCACACGTCCTTCCTGATTCGCATAATTGCCCACAGATCCCCCAACAATAACCTGACCGCGTGGCCGCACTTCCAGCTTTTCTGCACATCCTGCAAAAAGCAGTGAGCATGCCACAAGTGACAACTGCACAGCGCAAACAATCACATAAGATATGCTAGGAAGTCTGTGTTTGTTCGGTGTTCGCATTACAGTCAATCCTTTCCTGAGTTACTTTGGCACCCGCAGGAACATCGTGCGTTACCCACACATTACCGCCAACCGTCGCACCCGCACCAATGGTTATCCGTCCCAATATCGTTGCGCCAGCATATACGGTTACTTTATCTTCAAGGATGGGATGTCTGGGGATGCCCTTCGCTAGTGTACCGTCCTGATTTTTTGGGAAAGAAAGCGCCCCTAACGTCACCCCCTGGTATAAACGGCATCCCTTACCGATAACACATGTTTCACCGATAACAACGCCTGTACCATGATCAATGAAAAACTCCTCACCCACAGACGCACCCGGGTGAATATCAATACCTGTACGGGTGTGTGCCATCTCCGAAATGATACGCGGAATAACAGGAACATGTAAACGGTACAGCTCATGAGCAATACGATGATGGCACATGACCTGCATTGACGGGTAACAGAAAATGGTTTCCCCAGGGCTTGTTGCCGCAGGATCTCCCTCATAGGCAGCGCGAGCATCTGTTGCCAGCAAATACCGTATCTCCGGTATTCTTTTCATAAACTGCATCGCCGCTTCACCCGCATCATCGCCGCACATGCAGCAACGGCTGTCCGCCCTGCCACTGCACGCAAAACAGCCACCACAACGGATTTCTTCTTTGAGCATATGATAGACTGAATCCAGATTTGCCGCCAAATGATAGCGCATAGACTCACGCCGTACAACGCTGGCACCATAAAAACCAGGAAAAATAGCTGCGCGCAGTCTGTCCATAATTTCGCCAAGCCGCACCAGCGAGGGCATGGGCGCATCATGCACAGGTCTGTGCCATACTGCATCCAGCGAACTGGAGTGCCACATTTTTTCCACTATCATATCGAGTTCTGGAATACTCGTAGCTGTTATCTGTTTGTCTTTCATGAGCATCACATCCATTTTTTCGTCATAGTACACAGCAAATCCTCAAGCCGCAATGCCCTTTGCATACTAACGATGACAGGCATTTTCAGAATAATAGCTCATATAACAAAGCTTGCAAAAAAAGCTCTTTGCAAATAAAGCTCTTGAAACTGAGCGCAAAACACATTATGCCTCCCCCCTTGACGATGACAAATCGTATCATATCTTGCCAATAACACATATGCAGCAAATGAGAACACCATGGGCAAAGAACTGATCATTGTAGAATCACCAGCCAAAGTAAAAACCATAAAAAAGTTTTTAGGGTCTAATTTTGTGGTACAGGCCAGTGTGGGACACATCCGCGACCTGCCCTCACATTCTCTTGGCGTGGATGAACAAAATGACTTCACACCACAATATGAAGTTATTGAGAACAAGAAAAAAGTTGTGGAAGGTCTGCGCTCCGCCGCTGCCCATGCCGACACCGTCTATCTGGCACCTGACCCTGACCGTGAGGGTGAGGCCATTGCCTGGCATGTCGCAGAAGTCATTAAGGATAAAGCCAAGAATATCAAACGTATCCAGTTCAATGAAATCACCGCCAAGGCTGTAAAAGAAGCGCTGGCCAACCCTCGCGAACTGAATGTCAATCTTTTTGATGCCCAGCAAGCCCGCCGTGTACTGGACAGGCTTGTAGGCTATAAAATTTCTCCCCTGCTCTGGAAAACCATTAAACGGGGTATTTCCGCAGGGCGAGTGCAATCAGTAGCCTTACGGCTTATTGTGGAGCGAGAGGAAGCACGCCAGGCGTTCAAACCGGAAGAATACTGGCTTTTCCGCTGCATTCTTGCCGCAGATACCCCACCCCCTTTCAAGGCAGAGCTTGCCAAAGTCAATGGCAAAAAAGCGCATATTCCTGATGCCGCAACAGCAGAAGCCCTGGAAACGGCTCTAAAAGGCAAGCCTTTTACTGTAGCTGCTATTGAGAAGAAAAAACGCAACCGCGCACCACAACCCCCTTTCATCACTTCTACATTGCAACAGGCAGCGAACCAGCGTCTGAACTATCCGGCAAAGCGTACCATGACGATTGCGCAGCGCCTTTATGAAGGTGTTGATCTGGAAGGACGGGGAACCACCGCACTCATTACCTATATGCGTACCGACTCTGTCCGCATTGCTGATGAAGCACGCGACGCGGCAACTCTTTTTATTGGAGAGCAGTGGGGAAAAGAATATCTCCCCAAAAAACCACATGCTTTCAAAAGTAAAAACAGCGCTCAAGACGCGCATGAAGCCATCCGTCCTGTCGATGTTACCCTTACTCCAGACATGCTTAAAGGCGACCTGCCACCAGATCAATACAATCTTTACCGCCTCATCTGGTCGCGCTTTATGGCTTCCCAGATGGCAGCAGCGCAATTTGATGATACCAATGTTACCTTGAGTTGCGAACATACCGAATGGAAAACGAAAGGAGAACGCCTCCTCTTCCCCGGATGGCTGGCAGCCCTTCCCCGCAGCTCAGAAGAAAGCGGCACTGAACTGCCGCCTCTCAAAGAAGAACAGCAGCTTGCAGTAGAATCACTGACCAAGGAACAGAAGTTTACCCAGCCACCAGCACGCTTTAGCGAAGCCTCACTGGTACGGGAACTGGAAGAACTTGGTATAGGGCGCCCCTCAACATACGCAAGCATTATTTCCACACTCCAGGACAGAGAATACGTCCGCCTGGAAGAAAAACATTTTGCTCCAACAGATCTTGGCAATGTTGTCTGCCAGCAATTGCGCCAGCACTTTGCCACACTCATGGATGTGGGCTTCACTGCCCAAATGGAAGAACATCTCGACCATGTTGCTGATGGGCAGGAAAACTGGGTTGCTCTCATGCGCAACTTTACCAAGGACTTCGTTCCTACCCTGGAAGCCGCGTCAAAAAACATGAAAACAGTCAAAACAGGAATTGAAACTGATATTACCTGTCCTGACTGTGGCAAGCCCATGCTGGTCAAATTCGGCAAGGCAGGCACATTCCTTGCGTGCTCCGGTTACCCTGACTGCCGCCATACCACAAACTTTGTCCGCGACGAAAATGGACAGATACAGACTGTCGAAAAGCAGATCATCCCGCAAGAATCTGTGGGCACATGCCCGCAATGTGGCAAGGATCTCGTTCTCAAGACAGCCCGCACCGGCAGCCGCTTTATTGCCTGCACAGGCTATCCTGACTGCTCATATACCGCTCCATTTTCCACTCAGGTTCCCTGTCCTCGCGAAGGCTGTAGCGGTACGCTGGTAGAAAAAAGCTCCAAGCGCGGTAAAATTTTCTACTCATGCAACCAGTATCCACAATGTGACTATGCTCTCTGGGATTGGCCTGTTGCCCGTCCGTGCCCGCGTTGTACCTCACCTCTTCTGACTGAAAAAAGCGTTCGTGGCGTAAAGAAAATCGTCTGCCCCGTCAAAGGCTGTAACTATACAGAAGAACAGGAAAAGTAAAAATAAAAAATCCAATAAAATCAGACGCTTAGAAAATTTGGTACGTATACATAACTCATTGAAATTATTGGAGAAAAGCAAGGGCAACTTTTTTATTTTCTTGTCTTTATAGTAAAAATATGTTTAGAGTGTACTCTTGCCATATACTGGGCAAGAAATTTACTCTACATGGCAAAGCGTAATTTACGAGGAAGAACACGCGTTCAGGTTTGAGCATGCACAGGCTTTTCCTGAAGTGTATAATTATGATTATATGGAGTTTATAACACTATGAAAATACTGCTCACACGTCTTATTCTCCCCTT
>CAMTOM010000010.1 GCA_947074125.1 uncultured Desulfovibrionaceae bacterium | reverse complement strand
GATGGTGCGTTTCGATTTCGCCGTGCGCCAGATCATCTATTTTTTTACGTTCCAAAGCCTGAACCTGTGCTTCTGTGAGAATGATTCCTTCCTCAGCAGACTTTTTCTCCAGCGCAGTGAGCCTTTGTTTGAATGAAGCCAAGTTGTGCCGCAGCCATACAGAGCGTACTCCCGAAGGAGAAATAAATGTTCCCAACTTGCGCAACTCATTACTGGCTCGTGTTTGTCCGTGAGCAGGAAATTCAATGCCATACGCTACAACAGCCTGCTCAGTAGCGTCCTCTACACGGTTTTTCAAATTGGGCTTACGCCTGCTCACTTCAAACAACGCCTCGACACCTCCAGCCTCTCGCGCTGTTTGATAGCGGTAAAACGTATCCCTCGAAAATCCCATAATACGACAGGCTTTGGAAATATTGCCAAGCTCTGTCGCCAAATTGAGAAGCCCGGTCTTGTGCTTGATGACGCTTTGATTGTAACTTTCCATGGGGAAACTCCGTGGGCGCGGTGCCCAGTTGATGGTGCGTTTGATACATCCATCAAAACGGAGTTCCCCTTTTCTTTCAAGGGATACCTGTCAGATCAAGTCGAGACTAACTCAAATAAAGCGCTATTCAGTGCATTTGTCTTTTCTTTCGCTATCCGATGCGATTTTCTAACTCCTATTTTTGAATACAAAAGGAGGGGATGATTTTTCCCCTCCTGCACGTTATTATATTTTGACGATATTTACCCGCGTGCTGCTGAAATCTGGAATACCTCCCAGGGCATCCGTAAGCGGTGTTCCTCCCAATGAAGCATCCAGCCGCCCCAATGCGTTAAAACTGCCGCCAGCGCCAAGGCGGGGGTCTGCTTTCAGGCGGCCATGAGAACCCACCTGTGTGCCGCCAAGCATGACGTGTTCTACATCACGAATGGATAATTCTCCCGCGCCCATCTGTGTGTGTCCATAGTGAAAGGAAATGGCAACACATCCCTTGCGGATGAGTCGAGTCGGCAAAGCCTTAATAACAATACCTTGCGGACAGCTTCGAGAGTAAACACGGACACTATCATCTTTGCCAATGCCCAATTTTTGCGCATCCTCTTCGTGAATAACAGCATGATTTTCCGGAAACAGCTCCATAGCCCATGAATGCGATGATGTGCGGGACTGGGCATGAACATTCATCTTATACGTGATAGCTACAAAGGGATATGCACTATCCTGTTTTGCCACATCCTCACCGCCTGCTTCAATAGCTGGTGCCAGTGAAAGTGTGCCGCAAAAGTTTTTTCCCGTGAACGCATTACGTGCTGCAGCCAGATTTTCATTATATAATGCGAGACGCGGCAAGGCTTTTAGGTGATTGGCATTTTTGAACATGCTATTGTATTTTGCAGGAAAAACACCGCCTCGAAGGATCATATAACAGACTTGCTGCCATTCTTCTGGCGTAATAAGCTTTCTGAATTGCCTTAGTGGATAATGTTGTGCCACATAAGCCATTTCTGTATCTGATGCCGGAGGCAGTTTGCAGGCTGTGGCAAGATTGGCAAGCCCACGTATGTAATAGTCTTCTGCACAGTGCAGAGGATACTTCTTTCCATCTGCTCCAGAAATGGCTTCTTTCCCGAATCCTGGAAGGTGCAGGTATTCTGCCAGATCGATCATCAGCGTTTCCATTGAAAATGGACGACCGTCCTGCGTTTTTCCTGTCAAAGGTGCAATGGAGGGCACACGCACTGTTGAAAATTTGTGCGCGGGTGCGTGGGGAGACATGATACTGTACTGTCCCTCCAGATACGTGAGATTGGGTATAATATAATCCGCATACAGATTGGATTCATTAACACAAACATCAATAGAAACATGAAGTGGCACTTTTTCATGACTTTTCAACGTGTCGATGTAATGTGTTCCGCCAGGAATAGAATAGACTGGATTGAAGAAGAATGTAAAAAGCACCTGACAGCCATAAGGATACTGTTGATCAATACCATTCATGGCCTCCACACATAATCCGCCCCGTGTGAACGAGTACCATGGGCGCTTGGCTGGATATCCGCTTTTGCCTGCGGCTTTCTTGGCTTTATATTCAGAAGATGTCTCGTATGTTGCCTTTTCGCGCGAGACAGGAATTCCTGCAGGTTTTTTTTGTCCTTCAAATGTGGTTAGGTCATACAAGCCTTTGTTCCATACTCCCGCGCTGCCACCGCCGCGCAGATAACCGCCTTGCCGGTTGACACTTCCCACAAGCACACTCAACATGGCCACAGCATAGGCTGCGTAGGTGCCACCCACATAGTTGCCTGCACCGTGGTATTGGCATACTGCTGCTTTTGTACCACTGGCAGCAAATTCTTTGGCTACGCGGCTGATGACAGCTACAGAAACACCACAGAGCTGTGCATATTTCTCAAGAGTATGTGCCATTACTGCGGCTTTCAGCAGGCTGAAAGATGTGGCGACGGCGACTTTTTTGCCTTGTATGACAATGCTGCTTTGCGCCTCTAGCTGTATCTCTCCTCTTTCCTGTGTAAATGGAACTGCATCTCCATTTTTCAGCAGTACCATGAAAGCGTTACCTTCATCTTTCTCCGCTGTTTCAGGATGCAGGTCGCTCCAGCGCAGGAATGCTCCCTTACGCGGATGCTTTTCATCAGTGATGACAAGGTGCGTCGCATTGCAATATCCAGCATAACCCCGCTTTGCGGCGGCATCTGGAGATGCGGCAGAAAGGAATTCCATATTGTAGAGTTTTTGTTCCAGCATGATGCGAATCATGCCCATGGCAAACGCGCCGTCCTGCCCAGGCGTGACTGGTACCCATCGATCAGCATGAGCCGAAGCATTGGTGGCACGTGGATCAATAATAGTGAACTGTAGTTTTCCCTGAGCATGGCGCTCTGCCATGACAGAACCATAATAGGTGATACCTGGCTGTAAGGCTTCATAAACATTGGCACCGAAAATAAGCATATATTCACAGGACTGCACATCAGCTTTTAATTCCACATCAGAGCCTTCCGTTAATGCGAAATTGCCCATACGAAAGCCAAGCCCGCAAATATCAGTATGACTGATACGGTTAATAGAACCGATGGCATTTTTCACAAAACGGTTGGAAAAATCTTGATAACAGCTCTGGTCGCGCCCCGCGATAAACATAAATGTGTTCCGCTGACTGCCCAATTCCGGTGCTGTCGGGTCAATGGGATCGTCACGCAATACGGAACGGATTCCAGGATATTCCTCCGTATCACCGATAGAGTGGAATAGTTGCCCGCCATCTGCAATCTCACGAATCATTTGTTCCCATTCGATAGGTTCAAATTTGCCTTCACCGCGTTTTCCTGCACGCTTGAGAGGTTTGATAATACGGTAAGGGTTATATGCGTAGTTTCCAGCCTCATGCGCTTTACCGCATACGGGAGTCGGAACATGCAAAGATTCCGTGAATGGGGTATCATACGGTATTGGTTCACCTCCCATGTTATAGGGATGATATGGATTTCCAGAAACACGAGCTATCCGCCCTTCTTTGGTATGCACCCGCAAGCCGCATCGGGCGTTGCAGCCGAGGCAGGTAGTGCTGATAGTGGCAGTGTCTGGTGGTGTATTTTGTTCCGCATGTGCGCACAGTGCGGATGTTGGAATGCTTGCGAGCCCCGCGACAGTGGCGGTTGCCGCCTTTAGAAATCCTCGGCGTCCCAGAGTGTTCGTGGCGCTCATAACTTTCCTTCCTTGTGCTGTAATGGGATATAGAGCACCTGACAGCTTCCTGTTGATGGTGGAGCAAGTGACTTCGGATGTTGTGCAAGTGCTGCTGCAAATGCAGGGTCTGGATGTCGCAAATCGCCGAAAAGGCGAGCATGAGAGGCGCAGGCTTCCACGCAGGCAGGGGGGCTTGAGGATACGGAGCGGCAAAAATTGCATTTCATAGCTTTCTGCGAGCGAGGATCAACAAATACTGCATCAAAAGGGCATGCTTTTTCACACGCACCGCACCCTGTGCAAAGTTTTGTTTCAACGCGCACCACGCCATTTTCTTTATAGAAAGCCCTGGATGGACATGCGGACATACATGCGGGATTCTCGCATTGCCAGCACAATACAGGCAAAAATGCTACTCGCCCTTCATCATTGTCGGAGACTGACACGCGAGTTCTATATTTTTTCGGTACATCGTAGAGAGCTTTACAAGCCAGTGTGCAGGACTGGCAGCCGATACAGCGGTTCAAATCAATAATCATAGCCCATGCCGGAGCATCCTGTGCGGCATTTGCCACGATAGGAGCCAGTGCCGCTACAGCACCAGCCTGTAAAAATGCTCTTCTTCCAGGCAGGCTTTTCTGCTCAGACTGATTCATTATGAGCCTCCATAAAAAAGGCTGCACATGTCAGACAGAGCAGCCCATAGAGTTATTTAGTCGCGCTTCATCGTTACCGAGAAGACAAAATCCTGAGGAGAAAAATAGTCCAGCGCCTCTCCATCCACCTCTGCATATGGATACATGAAGTAGCCTACAGGGCTGCCTTTCATGGCAGGAAGGCTGACACCATGTTCGCCGCGATTCAATGCAATGCGGAACAGATTGTCGCCGTTCCAAAAGAACTCTGTAGATTCTTTGGTTGCTGGATCTTTCAGTTCCAGCTTTTCTACCAGCATGGCCTTGCGGACATCGGCGGGGTCAACCATGACCCAGCCTGTATCAGGCAGATAGAATTCCGCCCAGCAATGGAAATCGCCAGTGATGTTACCATCTTTTCCCGCAGTGCGCAGACCAAACACATCGCGGGCGGGAATGCCAGCAGCGCGCGCCAGCGTGATGAATACGGAACTGATGTCTGCACATTTTCCGCCGCCATTAGCTTCCGTCAGCGTTTGGATGGCACGACCGAGCCCGCATCCCTTTACGTCGGGATTTCGATACGTATTGGTAATTGTCCAGTCATAGAGAGCGCGGGCGCGGGCAAGATATCCCTTCTTGTTCTGGGTGGCTTCTGCAACCAGTTTTTGAATTGTAGGATGATTCACTGGCAGGTAGTCATTGCCTGCGAGATAGGGAAGCACGTCTATGGGGAGTGTGTTTGTGGAATCCTTCAGCACAGCACCTTTGCTATAGTGTGAATTCACATGAAAGCTCATGTTCAGTTCTGGTTTGCTTTTAATTTCTTTCCACGATGCCATCAGGTATGTGGCACCAGTTTTAGGGTCGTGATAGACCCCACTGGAAGTGTAGTTGCCAGAAATATTCATATTTGTGATGTCCTGATTGTGATCAGACATAGGGTACGGTAGATACACATGCGCTGTTTTCGCACTATTTTGGGTGTTAAGAGATATGGCATAGGATACTGTACCGGAGTTTTCAGCATGCGCTGCTAAGGGGAAACAAAGTGCAAAACAGAGGGTTGCAAGCAAAAAAACGTCTTTCATGAAAATCTCCCACGGGTAAAAGATAAAGAACGTGGCAGCATAACGCCACCACAAGACAGCAATGAAATTGATAGGGAAAGAAGAAAGATATACCACAGTGGTATTTGCGGTATTTCAATGCAGTGCGGGGAAACTGTATTTACTTGTCGTTTATTTGTTCAGCAGAACAGGCAAAACAAAAATACTTTACAGTGTGCAAGACCCTTGCCCCATCATGATAGGGCGTCAGGTGAATCTTATGGAGAAAAAAGAGAAAGAAAGCGTCTTGGCGACAGATATGCCTGCCGAGCCAGGCAAAGCACAAAGCGTATGCCCAATGCACTGGTTCGGAAAAGAGGATATCAGCGAAGATTCTTTCTGTATCATGAGGATATGGGTATAAAGGGTACTATCGCCAAATGAGCATAAAGAGCTGTCACGAATCTATTGAATTGCGGGACTATTGTTTTCACAGCAGTTTTTTTTTGTCAAGAGTTATGCGAGAATCAATGAAGAATGAACAGAGCGATGCGCTATAAAAATTATAAATATGTGAAGTTTGATACTGTAATAAAAAAACGGGCGGGAAGCGCACTTCCTGCCCGCACCTGATGCAATATTTGGTAACAATAAGTCACCATTTTTTAGTTTACTTCCAGATAAGTGTTATTGTTTGAAAATAACTTCCTGTGATATTTGGGCTATGGTTTCGCAACCTGTAAGTATCATGGCCTGCTCCAGTTGCGAGCGCATGTTGGAGAGGAGTTTTGCCACACCTTCGGCTTCTCCGCCCATGGCAGCAATGCTACAGGGACGACCAATGCCCACAATGTCAGCACCCAGCGCCAGCATTTTGAGAACGTCCACACCATCGCGTATGCCGCCGTCCACCATGATGGGCAGGCGGCCTTTGACAGCACTGGCTATCGAGGGCAGTACCTGAGCCGTGCCGGGGCAGTGATCCAGTACTCTGCCGCCGTGGTTGG
Source organism: uncultured Desulfovibrionaceae bacterium (assembly GCA_947074125.1). Classification (GTDB taxonomy): domain Bacteria; phylum Desulfobacterota; class Desulfovibrionia; order Desulfovibrionales; family Desulfovibrionaceae; genus JAQVCS01. Next base: position 7,755 of record CAMTOM010000010.1, on the reverse strand, counting down.
ACACAACAATGGCGTCGGCTCCGGCTTCGTGAGCACGCAGGGCATCCATAGGCGTCATAATGCCTTTGAGGATGAAGCGCATGTGGAGCTTGTGGGTGTGCTTGATGACCTCTTCCAGTTCATGTTGCGAGAAAGGGGTTACAGGTCGTCCCATTTTGCGCAGAGTGATGAGCCCAGCAGCATCAATATCCATGCCCATGATGCTGCAACCTGTCGCAGCAGCCTGGGCAATCTTGTCCCGCAATTCTGCGCCTTCCCATGGCTTGAGAAAAGGAATGCCGTGCCCCTTAAGATTCTTTATGCCTGTGAAACCTGATTCGTGAATGATAGGGGGCACGCCGTCACCCGTGCAGCCAATAGTTCCTTCCTGCTGGCAGCCTTGCAGGATAGCGTTGACATAGGCTTGTTCTTCCAGTGCTCCGCCCATATTGAAGGAAATGCCGCCAATAGGAGCCGCCACTATGGGCATGGAGAGCTTGAGCCCAAGGAAATTGATTTGCGTGGATGGATTGCGCACCTCATGCACCAAGCGCATATTGATATGTACGTTCTCCAATGCCTTGATATTGTTTTTAAAGCTTGAGCCCGTATTGATGCCGCCCATACCTGGAACTTCTCCAGCGCAGGCGCGCCCATCGCATATGGGACACACACGGCAATATCCTTTCATTTTTTCTTTAGCCTGAGATTTGATGTCTTTCATGAGTTATCCTTTGCTCCAGGTGAGGCTTTGAAGCCTAAACCCGTTGATATTTCCTGAGCAGCCCTGCGTACTTGAACACCCAACTGGCTCAGTTTTTCAGTGGAGATGCGTGCCGCCGGACCGGAAATGGAAATGCTGCCCATGATTACGAGGGGGCTTTGATGTATGAGCGCGGCCACACAGCGCACTCCATATTCCATTTCTTCATTGTCGGTGGCGTAGCCCTGGTGTCTGATATTTTCCAGATCAGCCATGAGGTCTTGTTCTCGCACAAGGGTGTAGCGGGTTTTTTCCTGCAGGGGCACGGCCTCGCAGTATTGGTGGATAAAATGCGCATTCTGTGCAGCCAGATAAGCCTTGCCCACACCGGAACAATACAAAGGTGTACGTGCGCCTATTCTGGTAAACATGGGGAGCATGGAACGGGGATTAACCACCTGTTCGACATATATGGCCTCATAATGCTCAAAGACCACCAGGTTCACCGTTTCTCCCGAAAGTTCCATGAGCTCGCGCAGAGCAGGCATAACCAGTGAGGCCAGCCGTAAATCCGCTCGCACCCTTGCTCCGAACTCCAGATGCTTGAGAGACAAGGCATAGTCCTTGGTGCGGCTATGATGCGTTACAAAGCTATTGCGCACCAGCACTTGCAGCAAGCGATGGACTGTGGGAGCTGGATACCCAGTGCGCTGAGCCAAGTGCTTAATGCTGCACTGTCCTTGCTCACAAAGCACATCAAGAATGTGGAGAGCCTTATCCAGTGAGGTCATATACTTCCTTCCGCATTGTGGAATGTTGTTCTGACATAAATGGGTTTTTACTCAAGATATAGCCTTTGTCAAACACAAAAGGTAAAATAATTCTCAATTGTTAAAGTGTAGAATATGAGCGTCCATTATTCCGTATAATGGAATATATAATTTCGATATGTGGAATTGGTGCGGGTGGAAAGATTTTGCTTGAGAAGGAGGGCATATGTGCAGCATGGCTTACGCCATGAAAGATAGACCGATACAGATTATTGACTGCATTGTCTTGGAGGATTGGGCAGATGTGCTATAAAGCCAGTATATTATACATATGTGGAGTTTTGTATAAGAGATGCTATGTGTGAGAATGAAGTAGTGCGCGAATCGCTCATAAAAACATGGCAGAGTAGATAGGTGAAAGAATACAAAATAGTGATGGGATATGTGTGAAAATTCAATGTCGTATATGTATTTGTGGATATTTTTAGGCTGAACGTATTGCCATGTAGGTCTTTTTGGGGCATTTTTCAGGCAGTGTCTTGATGGAGTTTACGAGAAACGGACAGCGAGTATAAAAAGGAGTTGTTTTTTATTATCCCAAATAGGCTGTATTGAGGTGGCTGCAATAAAAAACGGGCGGGAAGCGCACTTCCTGCCCGCATCTGATGAAATACTTGTTAACAGCAAGTCACCATTTTCCAGTGCTTAAAACAATAACTCAATAAATGGCTCTAGTCAATCTTAAATTTTTCAAATAAGTTACGATGTTTTATGACAGAAGGAAGTGCTATGAAACGCTGGAGACTCGGTATTGATCTTGGTTCTAGTTCTTTGGGATGGGTAGCAGTTGCATTATCTGATGATGGCGACCCCACAGCTTTAATTGACTGGGGGGTACGGATATTTCCTGATGGACGTGAATCTGCTGCAGAAAATAAGATTGGTGCTTCGCTGGCAGTGGTCAGGCGGGAAGCCAGAGGAATGCGCCGCAATCGTGATCGTCGGCAGTTGCGTGTGCGTGAATGTTCACGCTTGTTGCATGAATTTGGCTTGGTGCCAGATATCACTATCTCGCCCTATTTCGCTCGATCCAAAGCTGTGAATCAAGAGGTCAATGGAGGTACGTTGGCTCGTGCGCTTCTGCATATTTGCAAGCGGAGAGGTTTTCTTTCCAATCGTAAGGCTGATGGAGGGGATTCTGAGGATACCCAGCGTAAGAAAGAGATGGGCGCGCTTAAGCGATATTTGCAGGAAAAGAGTATTACTTTGGGGCAATTTCTTTATGAGCGTATTCAGATGGGGAAGAGTATACGTTTCCGTGGAACTCCTCCCGTTACTGTATTGCTGGACAGTGAGGATCATGCTGCATATCCCACGCGTGCAATGTATATGGATGAGTTTATCACCATTAGAAAGATGCAGGGCAGTACCATTCTTACTGATGAACAATGGGATAGAATTGCAACGGCCATATTTTTTCAACGCCCTCTTAAAGCGCAAGAACCAGGGAAATGTACTTTTGAGGATGCTCCACGTGCCAGCAAGCATCTTTTGCTTTCTCAAGAATTTCGTATTGTGCAGGAAGTCAACAATTTACGCTATAATGCTGATGGCACATCTCATGACTTGACGCAGGAACAGCGTGAAAAGCTCTATATATTATTGAGTAGTCAGAAAGAAGTGAAATTTAGTCGGATGCGTACAGTGCTTAAACTGGGTCGAGAGAGCTATTTTAATTTGGAAAGCGAGCGGCGCAAAACTTTGCAAGGCAATGAAACAGCGGCTCTTATGCGTAAAAAATGGAATACGCATCATGCAGACTGGGATGTGCTGGATAGCACGACACAAAAAACTATTGTACATACCATTCTTACTACTAATACATATGAAGAAATAGTTCAGGCCAATGTAGATCACAAATGGGGTTTCACGTCTGAGCTATTGGAAGATTTACATAACACGCATTTTTCTTCTTCTTTTACCAGTCTTTCCGAAATGGCTATGCAAAAAATGCTTCCTCACTTGCGCCAGGGCAAACAGTATTGGGAGGCCGCCGTTGCAGTGTATGGAGGGCATACGGCAGAAAGTTTTGAAACAGGTGAAGTTTTTGAAGAGCTTCCTTATTATGGGAAAGTACTTCCCAAAAGCACAGCTCCTATACGTAATACTCCTGGTGCTGATCCAGACGAGCTGGAGTATGGGCGCATTCCCAACCCCTCTGTGCATGTGGCTCTGAATCAGTTACGTCAAGTGGTGAATGCTTTGTTGGTGCGCTTGGGCAATCCGTATGAAATTCATATTGAGCTTGCTCGTGATTTGAAGAACAGTGCTAAAAAGCGTGCTGATATTGAAAAAGAAATTGCCAAGGCAACAAAGGAACGGAATGAGAATAAAAAGCTTTTAGAGAAATGTGGTATAACGCAGTGCTCCGCAGAAGATTTGATAAAGGTACGCTTGTGGAAGGAGTTGGCAGAAGCGCCAGTCAGTGATGGCACGGGCGGCATGGCTCGCATAGATATTTTTACGGGTAAGACTATTTCTCTGCGACAGTGTATGAGTGATGAAGTTGAAGTAGAGCACTTGCTTCCTTTCAGCCGTACTTATGATGACACTATGGCCAATAAGAGCATTACGTTCCGGCAGGTAAACAAGGAAAAGGGCAATAGTACTCCGGCAGAATATTTATATCGTAAGGGGAGAGATGCTTACGAAGCTGCTTTGCAGCGGGCACAAAAGCAGCTTAAAGCTTCCAAGCGGTGGCGCTTTCAAAGTGATGCCATGGAAATTTTTCAGCGAGCTGCGGAACGCAGCTTGAGCAAAGAAGAAAAAGAGCAGTATTTTGAAGGTGCTGATGGTGCATTTATTGCGCGTCAGCTCAAAGACACGCAGTACATGGCGCGTATAGCGGCGCAATATCTTGTACCCGCAGTGGGGACGACACATCGTGTTATACCAGTTAATGGCAGAGTAACGGCTCTTCTACGTGGGAAATGGCGCCTCAATTTTGCCAAAGAAAAAGGCACACGCCAGGAACGTAGTGATCACCGGCATCATGCTGTAGATGCTCTCATTGTTGCTTTGACAAGCCGAGGGATCATCAAGCGCATAGCGACCGCAAGTCAGGAGATGCAGGAAAAAAATCAAGCTTACGGAGCCAAACTGTATGTGCCCATGCCAGACTGGCTGGCTCAGGCAAAAAGAGGAGAATTGTTTGAAAAATATGGCAGGATCAAAGTGTCATATCGACAAGACCATACCTGCGAAGGCAAATTTTTTCAGGAAACGGCCTATGGTTTTTTACCGGAAAGTGACCCCCATTATGGGCAGGGAAAAGGCAAGTTTAACGCCGTTACTCGCAGGGCAGTAGATAAGCTTAAAGAGAGTGAAGTTGAGCAGATTCGCGATATACATTTACGCACAGTTTTGCAAAATCTCTTTGCCTCCTCTGTCTATACTCCTCTTGAGTGGAAAGATAAGCTTGCAAAGCTTGCGAGTGAAGGAGTGATTATTGGAAAGCAGCGGCAGTTTATCCGCCGATTGCGTATACTGGTACTCAATCAGAGTATCCGGCCTATTTTGTCTGCGCCTTATAAGGGCTATGCTACAGACAGTCTTGCGTTCTGTGATATCTGGAAAGTGCCAAAAACCAACAAGCAGAAAAAATTTCAGGGTAAATTTGAATTCATTGCAAGCTACGTTAATTATATAGACGCCAAAACCTATGTAAATGATAAGAGTGGACTGTTTGGCAAATATAAGCCTCATCCCGCTGCCAAACACTGTATGCGCTTATACAAAAATGACATGGTTCTGGTGGAGATTGACGGGCAGACAAAGCTTATGCGCGTGGCAGGATACTCTACTACACAAAATAAAGTTGATTTACGCTCCCATACAGAAGCCAAAGGAGAACAAAAATTTTATTCAGTGAATATCGCCATGTCACAATATGTCATGCGTAAGGTGAACATAACGCCTGACGGTAAATTCAGGAGACGATAAGGCATGTTGGGGCGGCTCATAGAAATAGCTCAAGAGGGTAGGCACTTGGCTGTAGAGCGTGGGCTGCTCCGCATTTTGGATGGTGAGACAGAATGTGGACGTGTTCCTCTGGATAGTGTGGAAGCTGTGATTCTCAGTGCGCGACAAATTAGTCTGACCCGCCCTGTGATGGTTGCTCTTGCGCAGCATAATGCTTTGGTGGTGGTATGTGACGAGCGATATATGCCCATTTCCATACTGGCTCCCTATGCCGATAATTTTGAGTCAGGTCACCGGATGCGAGCACAGGCTGGCGCAAGTCTTCCCCTCAAAAAACAACTCTGGCGAGCTTTTGTCAGTGAAAAATTGCGCAATCAGGCGGCTGTATTGGAATACCACCGCCCTGATTCTCCCATGGTAAACAAGTTACGTCTACTGGCAAAGGCTACCCGTTCAGGGGATCCGAATAATACAGAAGGGCAGGGAGCCCGTCTGTACTGGCGGGCGCTGCTTGGCGCGGGCTTTGTGCGTGATCCGGAAAGATCGGACTGTAATATGTTGCTGAATTACGCTTACACCGTATTGCGTAGTTCTGTAGCACGGTCTCTTGTGGGAGCAGGCTTGCACCCTGCTTTTGGGGTTTACCATAAACAGCGTCTCAATCCTTTTACGCTTGCCGATGATGCCATGGAGCCGTTTCGTCCACTGGCTGATCATATCGTCTTTAAAATAGTGCAGCGAGCACCTGGGGCAATATTAGAACCCATGGTTAAGAAACAGCTCGCAGCTTTGTTGCAGTGTCAGGTGAGACATATGGAAACAACTATCCCGCTTTATCAGGCATTGCACCATATGGCACGCAGTATGGCGCGAACGTATGTGGAGGGTAAGGTGTGTGTAGAAATTCCAACACTGCTTTTAGAGGACACTACCTGAGCGGTATACGCATTATGTGGATGATAGTCATGTTTGATTTGCCCGTAGGCACACCCAAAGAGCGAAAAGCGGCAACGCTTTTTCGCAATGATTTATTGGATATGGGTTTTCAGATGGCTCAGTTCTCTGTGTATTACCGTTTGGCTGGTACACGTGAATATAGTGAGCGATTGTTAAAAAGAGTGGAAGCTTGTGTTCCTGAAGGGGGTATGGTCAATATTCTCACGATAACAGACAAGCAGTATGAAAATATGGTTTGTTTTATAGGGAAAAAGCGATCCAAGGCACTTTCGGCAGAGCAGCTCATGCTTTTCTGAGAAAAAATGCTCAATATACCCTTTTTGAGGAGGGATATCGAGCATTTTTTTGTGTGGTTTTATGCAAAAAGCCCTTAATAGTTGGGGGGTTATGCAATACACGAAAATATCAGACTGGAAAATGGAGTCAAGCTGCAACATGGCAAGTGTTATAGCGTCCGCATAAACCGAAAATATCAGACTGGAAAATGGAGTCAAGCTGCAACAGCTTGGCGATAATGTGAACGAGACGACCCGAAAATATCAGACTGGAAAATGGAGTCAAGCTGCAACTTGTCAATAAACGTACCTCTGCGACTTTTGGAAAATATCAGACTGGAAAATGGAGTCAAGCTGCAACTGTGAGGCTCTGGGGCGTATGCTTCTGGATGAAAATATCAGACTGGAAAATGGAGTCAAGCTGCAACAAGGGAACCATGTTGCCCTCGTGGATGAAGAAAATATCAGACTGGAAAATGGAGTCAAGCTGCAACTCGATATCAACGCTTATGCACTCTCAGGTAGAAAATATCAGACTGGAAAATGGAGTCAAGCTGCAACAGGGGTGTTGCCCAGCGCGAGTGTTCCGAAGAAAATATCAGACTGGAAAATGGAGTCAAGCTGCAACTACCGCCAGACTCACGCGATCGCATCTTATGAAAATATCAGACTGGAAAATGGAGTCAAGCTGCAACAATCCACGGCTTCCTGCAAAGCAGACGGAGGAAAATATCAGACTGGAAAATGGAGTCAAGCTGCAACGGTTTACAGCGTTACGGCTTTGCTCTGGCGGAAAATATCAGACTGGAAAATGGAGTCAAGCTGCAACTTGCGCTACAGGTTCAAGATTCTCTGCAGCGAAAATATCAGACTGGAAAATGGAGTCAAGCTGCAACAGCGACAAATAGCGAGATCGCGTACCCGTTGAAAATAACAGACTGGAAAATGGAGTCACGCCGAAACGAAGGCGTATGGAGTGCGACGTTAGTGAAAGGAAATAACCAACGGGAAAATACAGTCAAGCCGGAACGTGTGAGTCGGGGATTGGCCGAGTCAGACGCTGACTATCACGCTGGCAAGCTCGCTCTAG